>CBDUPM010000108.1:0-7762 GCA_965369105.1 uncultured Bacteroidales bacterium
TTCGTAATCCTGATGGTAATCTTCAGCCAGGTAAAAGTGCTCATATTTATTTAACTGGGTCACGACCCTGGAGTCGAATAATCCACTATTATTAACATTATTAATGACTTCCCGGGCGGTTTCCTTCTGTTCATCCGAATGGTAAAAGATTGCGGACCTGTATTGAGTTCCGACATCTGCGCCCTGTCGGTTCAGGGTTGTAGGATTGTGGGTTTTAAAAAATATTTCCAATATTTCCTTATACGTGATTATTTCGGGATCAATCTTATCTGAACTACTTCCGCATGACCTGTTCTTCCGGTGGTTACTTCCCTGTATGAAGGATTAATAACACTGCCTCCTGCATAACCTGAAACTACATCAATTATGCCTTTAACTTCTTCATAAACAGCTTCTGTACACCAGAAGCAACCTCCGCCTATCGTTGCTATTTCTTCTTTCATTTGATTGGTATTTGATAAAACACTGATGTGTATCGATATTGCAAATATAAACACTAAAATTTTCATATTCTTTTTTATACCTAACAATGATGATCCCCAATTTGTTTATGTTTTAAAGCCTTGATAAGCACATTTTAAGTTTATAAATTTGTTAAATGCAAGCAGTTGAAGCAAAGTATTATTCCTCACTTACTGAAAACCATATACACTGTCTTTTGTGCCCGCATGAATGCAGGATCAGACCCGGGCATTATGGTACCTGCAAGGTGAGAAAAAACGAGAATGGAAAACTTTTTGCCAGAAACTATGGAATGTCAGTGGCAATGGGTATTGATCCCATTGAAAAGAAACCACTTTACCATTTTTATCCGGGGAAGAAAATCCTGTCCATAGGAACACCCGGATGTAATTTAAGTTGTTCATTCTGTCAGAATTACGATCTTTCACAAACAGGTACGGAAGAACTTGAGAATGGAAGGACATTTATGCCGGATGAACTTTTACAAATCGCAAAAAACACGGAAAATAACATTGGCATTGCATTTACCTATAACGAACCCATTGTATTTTACGAGTACATGCTGGATACGGCTGCTGTATTTCAATCTGAAAATTTAAAAACAGTAATGGTTTCCAATGGATATATAAATCCTGAACCATTGAAAGAGCTTCTCCCCTTTATTGATGCTTTTAATATCGATTTAAAATCATTTAATAATAAATTCTACCGATCATATACCAAATCTTCACTTCAACCGGTTCTGGACACTCTGGAAATGATCCGGAAAAACGGAAATCACCTGGAATTAACTTATTTGCTTATCCCGACTTTAAACGACAGTTCTGTTGATTTCAGGGAAATGTTAAGATGGATAAAAGCTAGTCTTGGAAAAGAATGTGTTTTGCATTTATCCAGGTATTTCCCGAGATTCAAATCTACCATTCCGGCTACTCCCCTTAGCCTGATGGAAGATTTTTATGGGATTGCCAAAAATTATCTTGATCATGTTTACATGGGAAATGTTTCAGGTAAAAATGGGCATAATACCAGGTGCAAAGTCTGTAACGAACTTTGTATAGAAAGAGTAAACTATGAAATTTATAATTACCTGAATTCTAAGGGTGAATGCCCCACTTGTTCAAATAAAACAGTATATTGAATGAAAGTGAAAAAATACAGAAAAGCATTTGTAGCAGGAAAATTTTATCCGGCAACCGATCGGGAAATCGGGGAATTATTAGACTCCGTAAAAGCAAGGAATACATATAAAGGTCCAACTGAACTTGCTTACCGCAATTTAATTGGAGCTATATTGCCGCATGCGGGACATATTTATTCTGCATATCAGACCTTACCCGTTTTTGAGTTTCTTCGAAAGGAAAAAACAGAAATTGAGAGTTTTGTTATTTTGCATCCCTTGCACCGGGGAGGTAACCCGGGGTTTGCCTCCGATACCAGCAACTTTTGGGAGACTCCTCTGGGTGAAATATTAGTAGATGATGAATTTC
Organism: uncultured Bacteroidales bacterium; assembly: GCA_965369105.1. Lineage (GTDB taxonomy): Bacteria > Bacteroidota > Bacteroidia > Bacteroidales > JAGLSB01. The sequence continues at coordinate 1,953 of CBDUPM010000108.1, forward strand.
TGACAGAAATGGGTATTCACCGCTCAGACCATTTACTGGATTATGAACATTCAGCTGAAGTCATCATCCCTTATATCCAGTATTTTGGATTTGGAAAAACAAAAATAATACCGGTAGGTTTATCAAATCAAAACCCTGAAAATGCCAGGCAGCTCGGTAGAATGCTGGAAATTGCCAGGAAAAAGACCAATCGAAAGATTTTTATTATTGCTTCTTCCGACTTCTCGCATTTTCTCTCTCCGCAAAACGGAAGCTTGCAGGACCAGAAGGTAATAGATTCCATCAGATCTGGCGATATAGAAAGCGTATACAATACCATTGTGGACGAAAATATTAGCGTATGCGGTTATGGACCCATTATGACGCTAATGGATTATTCTGCAAATAATTACCCGGGATATAAATCGGAGATTTTAGCAAGGGGACATTCCGGCCAGGTCCATCCTTCTTCAGAAGTAGTAGATTATATATCATTTATATTCTTCAGTTAATTATATAAAAATGAATTTTATGTCCGGGGATTTTCAGTTTACTGAGTCAGAAAAAATTTTACTCTTAAAAATAGCCAGGGAAAGTCTAAGAGGGCATTTACAAGGGCAGAAATTACCAGATTATAATGAAAGTACACTCCCGGATCAATTACTGAAGCAATTTGGAGCCTTTGTAAGTCTTTACAAAAATGATGAGCTGGTTGGTTGCATTGGAAGAATGATGTCGGAATTACCTTTGTATAAACTAATTCAAAAAATGACGATTTCAGCTGCTGTCGGCGACAGGAGATTCCCGGATGTGAACCTGGAAGAATTGAATAATGTCCGGTTTGAACTTTCTATACTTTCCCCATTGCACAAAATAACTGAAATACATGAAATTGAACCCGGAAAGCATGGCATTTAAATAAAAAAGGGTGGTCAGTCAGGAACTTTTCTTCCGCAGGTTGCAGATTCAACAGGCTGGACACTGGAAGAGTTTCTTGGACATTGTGCCAGAGATAAGGCAGGGATAGGTTGGGATGGATGGAAAAGCGCTGAAATTTACATTTACACCGTCGTCATCATAAAAGATTAAATTAATTTGGCCAGCATATATTTGGTGATTTCCCTGAATTCTTCCACCAGGCCTTCGTCTCGGGGTTGAATCCCGGCAACGGAATACCAATAACTGGCGTTGCCGATATCTCCTTCTTTGCGGTGCAGGTAAGCATGAACCCAGGCCGCATCTTCCCCTTGCATATCTTGCACTATATTATGTGCCAAACTCCACTCCCCTTTTCTTTCCCACCAGAGTGCCTTTAGAATTTCATGAAAATCCTGAGGAGGTTTGGCCATATCCAATGTATGATTAAACTGGGAATAATCCATTTTCTCGTTTTTATATAAAGATATGAAAAAAAGATGGGAAAAAGAGATTTAAGTTGCTAATAAATGATCATATTTTTGAGGGATTGTTTTTCATGATATTTATATTATAAAATTTTTATGTCCATGTAAATATCAGAATAACAGTGATATAAAACAAAATAGTTAATTTGTTACGAAAATATTCGTAAATAAATTTGCATGTACGAAATTCTTCGTATATATTTGTACGAACAACTTCGTAATAAATGTTAAAATGAAGAATAAAGCTTTTTATCAACCTACCGATTCTGAACTGGAAGTGCTGAATATTTTATGGGAAAATGGTTCGGCCACGGTCAGATTTGTAAATGAGAAATTAAACGAATCGAGACAGGTGGGATATACCACTACTTTAAAAATAATGCAAATTATGTTTGATAAAAAGCTGGTAGACAGGGTACAAAAAGGAAAATCACATATTTATACACCGGCGATTGAGGAAAATGCAATTCAGAATCGTCTTATTAATAAAATTCTGGATACCGCCTTTGGAGGTTCAGCCTCCCGGCTGGTTATGCAAACCCTTGGAAATCACAAGGCTTCTGCAAACGAATTAGATGAAATCCGGAAATTACTTGATGATCTTGATAATAGTAAATAATGAGTTGGGATATAATTGATAGCGGACTGATTAATTCTTTGGGAATGACATTGATTCATTCTTTATGGCAGATTCTGGCGGTTTATATCATTCTAAGAATCGTTCTCAGCCTGTTAAAAGGAAGTGAGTCGAATGCGAGGTATAATATCTCAGCATTGGCGATGCTCATCGTTTTGTTATTATCAATTGCTACCTTTTCATTTTATCAGAATATTGATACTTCTGATGAGTCACTGGTATTTTATCATCTTGTCCAAAACAATGAGCAGGGCAGTGAGAGGGTATTATCCTACCCTATTCCACAAGCCAATGAATTGAATATCACTATTGAGGATTCTGAATTTAATTATTTGCCATGGCTGGTCCTGGGATATTTAGGTGGTATAATTTTCCTTAGTTTCCGTTTATTAATTGGTATAATATACCTGCGGAAATATAAATTCCAGGGAATTGTAAAAATAAGTGCTGAGCTGGAAGAATTGTTTTTTAAAACTCTCAAAAAAATCAGGATTAGAAGGGAAGTCAGAATCCTGGAATCCGTATTGACACAGGTTCCTTTTATCCTTGGGTATTTTAAACCCGTAGTAATAGTTCCGGTAGGTATTTTCACCCATCTTCCCTATAATCAGGTTGAAGCCATTATTGCCCATGAGCTGGCACATATCAAGAGAAATGACTTCCTGGTTAATATTGTTCAATCCATCATTGAGTTATTATTTTTCTATCATCCGGCAATCTATCTTATCTCCAGGCATATAAGGGATGAGCGGGAGAATAGTTGCGATGATATTGCACTTCAGTTTGTTGACGACAATAAACAATATATTGAAGCCTTAGCCAGTATGGAATCGTTGCGATTAACGGTCTCCTACCCTGCTGTGGCTTTTGTTAAAAAGAAATCCAATTTACTGGAAAGAGTTAAAAGAATTTTAAAACCAAATAAGATGAAAACAAAATTATCTGATCGAATATTTGCCGGTATTATAATTATTCTTGGTTTATCAACCATAATGATCACTGGTGCAGCAGCATTAAACAGTTTTTCAGCAGAATCCAATATGGATAATTCTGAGGAAACCTCTATAAATCTTAATTCCCTCTATGGCGAAACACCTGTTTCAGATACGATTATCGATTTTGATGATGGTAAAATTATTACCAACAGAAAAAATGAAAAAGGAAAAAACGAGAAGATCGAAATGGTTTTTGACAATGGTGAATTAACCCAGCTGGTTGTTAATGGAAAAGAAGTTGAAAAGAAAGAATATCCACAATATAAGGAAGTGGTAAAATCTACTCTGGTTGAAGTCAGAAAAGCCCAGACTGATATTGAAGAAGCAACAAAGGATATGGAGCAATTTGATGAAGCGGAATTGCATGCTGATATCGCAAAAGCGATGGCGGAACTGGAAAATATTGACAAGGAGGCTATAATGCTTGAAGTGGAGGAGGCAATGGCTGAGGCGAGAAGGGAAATGGAACAAATAAATATGGAAGAAATCCGGGCAGAGATCGAAAAGGCCATGAAAGAAATTGATGTGGAAGAAATCAGGGCAGAGGTTGCGGAAGCCATGGAAGAAGTTGACTGGGAGGAAATAAATAAAGAAATAGCCGAAGCCATGAAAGAAGTTGAAATTGAGATGGATGAGGCCAATAAAGAAATTGAGGAAGCGATGAATGAAATTGACTGGGAAGAGGTCAGAAAGGAAATAGAAGAAGCCATGAAAGATGCGGAAATGTCAAAAGAAGAAATTGAAATAGCCATGAATAATGCCATGGCAGGTCTTGAAGCTATAGACTGGGATATAATTGGAGAATCCGTAAATCTGGGTCTGGAGGCAGCTATGATGAGTCTGGAAGGCCTGGATGAGATTATCGGAGGCAGTGTTGAATTAGGATTGGGTATTGCTTCAGAAGTTCTGGAAAATCTAGATGAAACTATATATAAAGCCTTAGAGGGAGTTGAAGCCATAGATCCGGAAGAGATTGTAAGAGAAATTGAAGAAGCCAGGAATGAATTAAGTAAGGAAGGCCGGAAACTGGATGAGCTGGAAGCAGACCTGGAAACCACTCTTGAAAAAATGGAAGCAGATAGCCTGAAGAAAGGGAAAAAGGAGAAACCCTCTGAGAAAGAAGATAAATAGATATACCGTTCATGTGGAAAATCTCCCTGGAGATTCAAAGCTGCTCTGTGCCGGAGCAGCTTTTTTTATAATTACTTTGATGACCCGGTAAAAAGAATAAATTTGTAAATCAAAATCAATTTACCGGGATGAAGTTATTTATTCTTACACTGTTATCCTTATTTTTAAGCTTTAACATACTTTCACAGTCAAATCCTTTACTACCTGAAGATTATGCTGATTATCCTGATCCTTTGATGATAGCTGGCAATTCAGGGGTAGCGGATACGGAAGAATGGAGTAATAAAAGAAATGAAATCTTAAATTTATTTTCTGATCATATTTACGGGAATTTTCCCGAAGCTCCCGATAGTATGAAGTTTTTCATAAAAGAGGAAAAAGTGCTTCTTACCGGAATTCCATGTATTTTTAAAAATGTAAACATTACAGCCTTTCGGAATGGTGATTCTGCTTCCTTTCGCACAATCATTTATTTCCCTGTATCACCCAAACCTGTCCCGGTTTTTGTACTCTTAAATCACCGGAAAATTGGCTCAATGGAAGCAAAAAGTGCATTTATAAAGGAGTACTGGCCGGCAGATAAAATTATTCAGCAAGGATTTGCTACGGCAATGGTGATTTCCGGGGATGTATCCCCTGATGATAAAAATGAATTTCATAAAGGTGTGATTTCCGGATTATTTCCTGATGAACTCTCCAGGGCCAATGGCATGAAAACCATTTCAGGATGGGCATGGGGAGCTTCCCGTGTGCTCGATTACCTGGAAACAGATAGCCTGGTCAATACGCAAAAGGCAGCTCTTATCGGACATTCCAGGAGTGGTAAAACTTCCCTGTGGTGTGGGGCAAATGATGAAAGGTTTAAATTAGTCGTTTCCAATAACTCAGGTAACAGCGGTGCTGCTCTTGCCAGACGAGATGTAGGAGAGCAGGTGGAAGGGATTAACAACAATTTTCCTCACTGGTTCTGCGATAATTACAATCAATACAATAATGATGTTAACAATCTTCCCGTTGATCAGCATATATTACTTTCCCTTATTGCGCCGCGTGCGCTTTACATCGCCAGCGCTTCAGAGGATAGCTGGGCAGATCCCCGGGGAGAGTTTTACGCTTTGAATATGGCTGTACCGGTTTATAAGTTATTCAATCCAGAGATTCAATATCTTGATTTTCCAAAAGACCAACATACCATTCAATCCGGTCAAATTGCCTACCATATCCGGGATGGAAAACATGGACTCACTTTATCAGACTGGGAAAAGTATATGAATTTCTTCAAATCCTTAGAATAAGAAGCAAAATTCTTCTATTCTGAGTGAAATCAGCAAACAATCTTATTTTTCTCTTGTTGATAAGGAAACTTCAACTTTATGAACCGATTAAAATCTGAGGCCAGTCCTTATCTTCAACAACATGCAAATAATCCGGTTGATTGGTTTCCCTGGGGAAAAGAAGCCCTGGAGAAAGCCCGGAATGAAAATAAACTTATTTTTATAAGCATTGGTTACTCAGCCTGCCACTGGTGCCATGTGATGGAAAAAGAATCATTTGAGAATAAAAGGATTTCAGATGTACTTAATGAAAGTTTTATTTCTATAAAAGTTGACCGGGAGGAACGTCCGGATATAGATAAATCATATATGTCGGCTGTACAGCTTATGG
>CBDUPM010000109.1:0-7758 GCA_965369105.1 uncultured Bacteroidales bacterium
TCTTACCGAGGTTAGGTGGAATGCGATCCGTGCAAATGGATCGCATTTTCTTTTTTGTTTTTTATGGAATTTATCCTACATATAATATGAGTTTGTAAAATTTGCCACTACATTTTCAATTGACAGATTCGTAAATAAAATGATAGTACTTTTCAGACCCGGAAATCTATTTCTTATTTTATAAAAAGTTTGAATAAATAAGCTGCAGAGCTATGTTAAAAATATAAGATCCATCATTAAGTAAGCTTTTCGCATAATAATTCTGAAAGCTTAATATATATTATCAAGTTGCATCATTTTGGGATATGTCACAGACCGAAAACTTAATCATAAAAGAATTTAAGTAACAGAATAACAGGAATATATAAAAAATATTAAATTATTCTATAATTTTACTTGTATATACAAGTAATACGATTTATCTTTGTTCCAAAATTAAGATAATGGCACAGGCAATACTTTTACCCAAACAAGGACAATCCGTTGAATCATGTATAATTACAGAGTTTTATGTCAAAGTAGGTGATAAAGTGAAGGCAGGAACAACCCTGTTTGCTTACGAAACAGATAAAGCCTCGTTCGAAGAGGAGGCGCAAACTGACGGGACGATTCTAGCTCTTTTTTATGAAAGCGGAGATGAAGTGGAGGTTCTGACAAATGTGGGTGTAATTGGTAAGGAAGGAGAACCGGTTGATGAGTTTAAGCCCGGAGCAACATCTGCAGGAGTTGAAGCTGATAAAGACTCAAATGCAAGTGATACAGGAGCAGGAAAACAGGATGAAACTGAAACTGTATTAAGCTCCAAATCTGAACCAGTGAAAAAAGAAGATTTAGATATCGCACGGGCTTCCAAAGGAAGAATTTTTATTTCACCAAGAGCAAAAAACCTGGCCAAAGCACACGGACTTGACATTTCCCTTATAAAAGGAACAGGTCCAAACAGCAGGATCATTGAAGCTGATGTAAAAAAGATAGTTGCAGAAATGCCAAAGAGAACGGTATTGGCGGAAAAGATGATGAATGATGAAGGGCTGGTAAGTACAGGAACCACAACAGGTATCGGACAAAAGCTTTCTTCCTCTGACCTGGGACCCTCCAATGCCATTTATGCGAATGATTCAGAGCTCATACCCCTTACAAATATCCGGAAGCTTATAGCCAAGGCAATGCATAGTTCCCTTCAGAATTCTGCCCAGTTAACACATCACCTGAGTGCAGACGCAAGAAAAATACTGGAACTTAGGCAAAAAGTAAAGGCCAGACAGCAGGAAGGATACTCTTTTAATATCACCCTGAACGATATGATCTGTTCAGCAGTTATACAGACTCTGAAGGAGTTTCCCCGGGCTAATGCTCATTTCCTGGGAGACAGCTTGCGTCAGTTTAATAAAGTGCATCTGGGATTGGCAGTGGATACAGAACGAGGATTAATGGTTCCTGCAATTAAAAATGCAGATGACCTTTCAATCGAGGGCCTTTCTTCACAAATGAAAGCAATAGCTGATGCCTGCAGAACGGGAAGTGTTGATCCCGACTTATTGAATTCTGAGGCTGCCTCTTTTACAGTGTCAAATCTTGGAAATTACGGAGTTGAAATGTTCACTCCGGTTATTAATCTTCCGCAGACAGCCATTCTGGGTGTAAATACCATTCTTCCAAGACCAAAAGATCTGGGGAATGGAATGTATGCATTTGTGCCTCATCTGGGATTGAGCCTGACATATGATCACCAGGCCCTGGATGGTGGAGAAGCAACCCGCTTCCTCAAATCCATTGCATTGGCAATTGAAAACTTTGAACTTAATATATAAAAAGCTATGAATTACGATCTGGCGATCATTGGGGGAGGCCCTGCCGGTTATGTGGCGGCTGAAAGAGCAGGAGAACTGGGGATGAAGGTCATCCTGTTTGAGAAAAAGGAACTTGGAGGAGTCTGCCTGAATGAAGGATGCATCCCAACCAAAACCCTTTTGTATAGCGCAAAGGTTTATGATACTTCATTAACAGCTTCAAAATACGGGATCAGCAATACAGAAACCAGCTTTGACTATTCAGCCATAATGAAACGAAAAAATAAGGTTGTAAAAAAGCTTGTCGGTGGTGTCGGATCCAAAATGAAACAACATAAGGTAGAGGTGGTAAAAGATGCAGCCCTTATAGAGGGAAGGACTAAACAGGGGATAAGGATAATCAGTAATAATAATGAATATTTTGCTGCTGATTTGTTGATTTCTACCGGTTCAGAAGCCTTTCTTCCTCCGATTCCGGGACTTGAAATATCTGCAGAAAACATACTTACAAGTCGTGAGATTTTGGACCTTGAAAAGCTTCCCGAAAGCCTTACAATAATAGGCGGTGGAGTTATCGGAATGGAGTTTGCCAGTTTTTATAACTCTATGGGAGTAAAAGTAGTTGTTATTGAGATGCTGGATAAAATTCTGGGAGAGATGGATGCTGAATTAAGTTCAGGGCTCCAGTCAGTTTTTCAAAAGAGGGGAGTGGAAATTCACCTGGAATCCAGGGTTACTGAAATCAAAGGAGACACGGTGGTTTATGAGAAAAACGGTAAATCTGAGGAGATTAAATCTGAGAAAATCCTCGTAAGCGTAGGTCGTAAGCCTAATATCGAAGGAATAGGACTGGAAACACTGGGTGTTGAAACTATTCGCGGCGGAATTAAGGTGGACGAAAAAATGGCAACAAATGTCCCTAATGTTTATGCTGCCGGTGACGTTACCGGCTTTTCCCTGCTGGCCCACACTGCTTACCGGGAGGCAGAGGTAATCGTAAACAACCTGAACGGAAAGAAAGATATTATGAGATATAAAGCTATTCCGTGGGTGGTTTATACTAATCCTGAGCTGTCGGGGGTAGGTCATACAGAAAAGACTGCATCTGAGGCAGGAATTGATTTCAAAGTGGCAAAGCTGCCGATGGCATATTCCGGCCGGTTCCTGGCAGAGAATGAAGGGGGAAGCGGAACATGCAAGATAATCCTTGGAAAAAAATATGGAGAAGTGCTGGGAGTGCACATGCTTGGAAATCCTTCAAGTGAAATGATCTACGGTGCAGCCATAGCCATTGAAAACGAAATGACACTGGATGAGATGAAGGAAGTCGTCTTTCCGCATCCCACAGTTTCTGAAATATTTAAAGAGACATTATTCGCAGTAAATTAAAGTAAAACACTTATAAAATGCCTAAACAACAATTCATTGATCCAGCAAAAAAGCGTAAGTCTTCCAAACTGAAATTTAAAGATATTCCGGTTAACCAATACTCGAAAACGATCGAGGAGGAAAGAAAAAACTTCAGTGATGATGACCTGAAAAGAATTTATCATGACATGGCTGTAATCAGGGAGTTCGAAACGATGCTTAACCTGGTAAAAACCACAGGTGAATACCAGGGAACCCCTTACAACCATCCGGGACCTGCCCACCTGTCAATCGGACAGGAAGCAGCAGCCGTTGGAATGGCTTATACGCTTGATACCGATGATTTTATATTTGGTTCACACCGGAGTCATGGGGAAATCCTTGCAAAGGGATTAAGCGCTATTCATAAATTAAATGAAGAGAAGCTGGAAGAAATTATGACCCATTTCTTCGATGGTAAGATATATGAAATTGTTAAGAAAAATTTCAAAGGTACTATCCGTGAGAAGGCAATTAAATTTCTTCTCTACGGAACTCTGGCAGAGATTTTTGCCCGTGAAACCGGATTCAATAAAGGTCTGGGTGGAAGCATGCATGCATTCTTTACACCTTTTGGGGTCTATCCGAATAATGCAATTGTTGGTGGAAGCGGCGATATTGCAGTGGGTGCGGCATTGTATAAAAAGGTGAATTCAAAACCGGGTCTGGTGGTGGCAAATATCGGGGATGCATCTATGGCATGCGGACCGGTATGGGAAGGACTGGCTTTTGCCAGCATGGACCAGTTTACTACCCTTTGGGAAGGGGCCCAGAATGGAGGTTTGCCTTTAATAGTGAACATTATGAACAACCAGTATGGTATGGGTGGTCAGACCTGTGGAGAAACTATGGGTTATGATATCGCAGCCCGTATTGGTGCAGGCGTAAACCGCGACCAGATGCATGCAGAACGTGTGGATGGTTATAATCCTTTGGCAGTTATTGATGCTTACAATCGAAAGAAAAAAATTCTGGATGAGAAGCGGGGTCCGGTCTTACTGGATGTTCTGACATACCGTTACAGTGGACACTCACCATCTGATGCTTCATCTTACCGTTCCAAAGAAGAGGTGGAAGCATGGCAGAAGCAGGATAGCATAGCTTCCTTCGGGGAAGGGCTCATTCGGGCATCTGTTTGTAAGGCAAAAGATCTGGAAGACATACAAAAAGAGATCAGTGAAAGCATCCTGGCGGTATTTAAACTTTCCATAGATGAAGAAGTTTCACCAAGGATGGACCTTTCCAAAAATCCGAATATTATTGAAGACCTTATCCTTTCCGGAGGATCTGTTGATAAAATGGAAGACAGGGAAGTGGAAGTAAATCATCCCATGGAAGAAAATCCAAGGGTTCAACAAATAGCCAGGAAAGAACGTTTTGCTTTTGATAAGGATGGAAAACCACATTCCAAAATGAAGCAATACCAGCTTCGCGATGGTTTATTTGAGGCAATGGCAGACCGGTTTTATAAAGATCCTACCCTGATTGCTTATGGCGAAGAGAACAGGGACTGGGGAGGTGCATTTGCCGTTTACAGGGGATTAACAGAAGCCCTTCCTTATCACCGCTTATTTAACTCACCCATATCAGAAGCATCTATTGTGGGTACCGCTATAGGATATGCAATGTGCGGGGGCCGAGTGGTTCCTGAGATAATGTATTGCGACTTTCTCGGAAGAAGTGGGGATGAAGTGTTCAATCAACTTCCCAAATGGCAGGCTATGAGCGGAAACGTAATTAAAATGCCGGTAGTGGTGCGTGTATCGGTTGGATCAAAATATGGGGCACAACATTCACAGGACTGGACTTCTTTGGTTGCGCATATACCCGGACTGAAAGTTTGCTTTCCGGCCACTCCATATGATGCCAAAGGGTTAATGAATAGTGCTCTTCAGGGAACGGATCCTGTTATCTTTTTCGAAAGCCAGAGAATCTATGACATCGGTGAGCAATTTGTTGAGTCAGGTGTTCCTGAAGGATACTATGAAATTCCATTTGGTGAACCTGATGTGAAAAGGACAGGTGAGGATATTACAATTTTGAGTATTGGGGCAACACTTTATCGTGCTATTGAGGCAGCTGAAATATTGAAAGAAAAACATGAAATGTCAGCTGAAGTGATCGACGCACGTTCGCTGGTTCCATTCAACTATGAGGTGGTTATTGAATCAGTAAAGAAAACAGGAAGAGTGATAGTAACCGGCGATGCCAGTTCCCGTGGCTCCTTCCTGAATGATCTGGCAACGAATATTTCTGAACTTGCCTTTGATTACCTGGATGCTCCACCCGTGGTGGTTGGATCAAGAAACTGGATAACACCGGCCTATGAACTGGAGGATGAATTCTTTCCTCAGCCCGGATGGATTCTGGATGCCATTCACCAAAAGATCGTAGCTCTTAAGAATCATCAACCGGTTCAGAATTATACAAGCCAGGAGCAAATACGAAGAGCTAAATTAGGAGTTTAAAAAATTGGGTCAGGGAGCTATGGAATCCTGATTCTGAACAGAGTAATAGTATTCATAGATGTTAATTGGAAATGTAAAATCAGCGAGTCAGGCTCACACTTACAAGCAAATTCCGTTTAAATAAACAAGCAGGTTGCAGAAGTGGTGGATTTTTTTACACTTTTAAATGATAAGAATGAAGATAGAAGGCATTATTTTTGACCTGGATGGCACCCTGATTGATTCGATTGATGACCTTGGGGATGCAGCAAATATCCTGTTTGCCAGGCATGGTTACCCTGAGCATAAAAAATCGGATTTCATTCAATGGATAGGAGATGGTGCTGCACGGTTTATCCAGAATGGAATAGGAAATGTGATTGATAAGAAGGAATTAAAAGATTATGTCTCTGAATACAAGCAAATTTACCTGGAGAATCTCCATGTTAAGACCCGTTTATATGAAGGAGTTAATATACTTTTGGATGAGTTGGGGAGGCGCAGACTGAAGCTTTCCGTTCTTTCCAATAAACCGGATATTCACACTTTGAAACTGGTGGATCACTTTTTCAGTGAATGGTCTTTTGAATGTGTGGCAGGACAAAAGGAAGGAATTCCCAGGAAGCCTGATCCTTCATCAGCCCTGGCAATGGCTGCTGAAATGGGAATCAGTCCGGAAAAGATCCTGTTCATTGGGGACTCAGCAGGGGATATAAAAACGGCCCTTTCAGCTGGTATGGTCCCGGTTTGGGTTTCCTGGGGTTACGGGAATCCGGAGGCAGAAATAAAAAGTCAGTCTATAATTGTAAAGGAACCCGAAGAAATCCTTAGTTTACTGAGGTAGTTTTAGAGAAAAAAACAAAAACAATAAATATGAAGACAAAAGCGGCCAGATTATATGGCAAAAAAGATATTCGCATAGAGGAATTTGAATTGCCTGAAATTGCTAAGGATGAAATACTGGCAAAAGTAGTAACCGATAGTCTGTGTATGTCAAGTTACAAAGCCTCCAACCAGGCTTCCGATCATAAGCGGGTTCCGAATGATATTGCAGAGAATCCTGTGATGATAGGTCATGAATTTGCCGGGGAAATAGTTGAAGTGGGAGAAAAATGGTCTGATAAATTCAAACCCGGACAGAAGTTTAGTATTCAACCTGCAATTTATTATGAAAATGGCCCTGTGGGTGTCTTAAGTGCCCCGGGTTACTCCTATAAGTACATTGGTGGAGATGCGACTTATGTGATTATTCCAAAGGATGTATTGGTTCAGGACTGCCTGATGGTATATGAAGGACCCGGTTTTTACCCGGCCTCATTGGCAGAACCATTAAGTTGTGTCATTGGTGCTATGCATGCAAATTATCACACCAAAGCCGGGAGCTATATACATGAGATGGAAATTGTTGATGGAGGAAAAATGGCCATACTGGCTGGAGTGGGACCAATGGGTCTGGCTGCCATAAACTATGTATTGAAGCGGGAGGATCGCAAGCCCTCCCTCCTGGTTGTTACTGATATTGATCAGGAAAGACTCGACCGGGCTGCAGGATTATATACCGTGGAAGAAGCTGCTGAGAGAGGAATTGAACTGAAGTATGTGAACACATCAAACTCGGAGAATGCGGTTGAGACTCTGAAAGCGATTACCGGGGGAGAGGGTTATAATGATGTATTTGTTTTCGCCCCGGTTAAACCGGTGGTGGAGCAGGGAGATGCTATCCTCGGTTTTGACGGATGTCTGAATTTTTTTGCCGGACCTGCAAACCCGGAGTTTTCAGCTTCCCTGAATTTCTATAATGTACATTATGCCTATACTCATATCGTGGGAACCTCCGGAGGGAATATGGACGACATGAATGAAGCACTTGATATCATGACAAAAGGACTGGATCCGGCCGGACTTGTGACACATATAGGCGGACTGAATGCCGTTCCGGAGGCAACCCTGAATCTGCCGAATATTCCGGGTGGAAAGAAATTGATCTATACCCATAGTGATCTGCCCTTAACAGCCATTTCAGACTTTAAAGAGAAAGGAAAGACGGATTCGTTTTTTGCAGAACTTCATAAAATATGTGAGGCTCAGAATGGCTTGTGGAATCTTGAAGCAGA
>CBDUPM010000110.1:0-7751 GCA_965369105.1 uncultured Bacteroidales bacterium
AATATAAATCCGCGGTCGAGCAATGAAAGTCTTACCGAACTGAATGAGGGATCAATGGTGTATCCGTATGATCCATAACCATAAAGGAGGAAGGGATTTTTCCCGTTTTTCACCATACCCTTCCGGTAAACCATGGAAACCGGTATTTTTGTGCCATCCTCTGCAGTTGCATACAATCGTTTGGTCTCATAATTTTCCTTATCAAATTTGCCCCCAAGGACTTCCTGCTGTTTAAGAAGTTCCTTTTCTTTTGAGACCATATTATAATCAAAGGTGGAGTTTGGGGTGGTCATTGAAGTATATCCATATCTCAGGATATCTGTTTCAAATTCCGGATTTGTGGATATATAAGCCAGGTAGGCCTCTTCACCAAAATCAAGATAATGTTCTTCCGATCCATCCCAGGGCATAACTCTCAGGTTTATCAAACCATTTTTTCTTTCTGAGACTACCAGAAAATTTTTAAAGATCTCTATTCCATCCAGGTATACATCATCCCTGTGAGGGATAACTTCTTTCCAGTTATCTACTCCCGGATTTGAAATAGAAGTTTCCATCAGTCGGAAATTCATGGCATCTTTATTAGTAAGAATGTAGAACTTATCACCATAATGACTAACACTATATTCAAGTTTATGAATTCTTGGCTGGATCATCTTAAATTCTCCATCCGGCTTATTGGCGTCCAGGAACCTGTATTCATTAGAAAGTGTGGCAAAACTACCAATCATTATAAAGTCTCTTGATTTTGACTTGTAAACTCCACATACATATGTTTCATCCTCTTCTGTAAAAATTACTTTATCCTTTGAAATATCAGTACCTAATTTGTGTTTCCTGACTTCATACTGGCGAAGCGTCTGTTCATCCTTGATCGTATAAAATACCGTTTTATTATCATTTGCCCATGCAACGCCCCCGGAGGTGACAGGTAATTCATCCTTAAAAATTTCACCGGTTACCAGGTTTTTAAAATGAATGGTATACATCCTTCTGCTCACTGTATCCACCCCATAAGCAATTAGCTTATTATCGGGGCTTACTGATAACCCGCCAATTTGATAGTAAGCATGACCTTCTGCCAGCTCATTTACATTCAGCAGTATTTCTTCGTCCATATCCATATTACCAGGTTTTCTGCAATAAATCGGATACTCTTTTCCCTCTTCATACCGGGTATAATAGAAATAACCATTTAATTTATAAGGAACAGACATATCCGTCTGTTTGATCCGACCAACAATTTCATCATATAATTCCTGTTGAAATTCTTTTGTGTCGGCCATTATAGCCTCCCGGTAATCATTTTCCTGGTTTAAATAATCGATAACAGCAGAGTCCTCTCTGTCATTTAACCAGTAATAATTATCGATTCGGGTATCATTGTGAATGCTAAGTTCTTTTGGAATTTTTTTGGCTACAGGAGCTTTCATTTGAGGTTCAGTATTACAAGCTGTTATAAATAATACAGCGATTAAAAAAACAGCCAACAGTTTAAAAATTGATTTATTCATAGGTCAGAATTTGGTTTATATTTAGCTTGCGAAGCAAAATTAGTTTAAAAAAGTTGTTTTTATCAATTATATAAGTGTTTTTTAGTAGGCTTTTGGTTTTGGTTGTCAGCTTCCTTTTTTGCCAATAAATGGAATAAAAACCGGAGTCTTTTTGGCATATTCCCGATAATCTTCCCGTTGCATATATTTTTTTTCCATCATGGGAACACCGGAACCAAATCTTAACAGTAAGCTTATGAGAATGGGGCTAATTATTGTGATTAATGAAAAAGTATCATGTATAGAAAATATCCATATACCCCACCATACTAAGGCATCTCCAAAGTAATTCGGATGCCGGGTAATCTTCCACAAACCTGTGGTGATTATTTTTCCCTTATTGTCCGGATTATTTTTAAATTTGATCAGCTGACCATCTCCTATGGTTTCAAATAAGAATCCTGTCATAAAAACCAGGAGTCCGATTCCCTGAATTATCCCCGGGTCAATCCCCTGACGAAATCCCATGAAAACCGGAGTGAGAAGAATAAACATTACCAGGCCCTGCAACATATATACCTTAAAAAAGGCATAAAAAGCTTCTTTTTTCCCCCAGTCTTTTCTCCAGTTTGCATAACGGAAATCTTCCGGTTTGCCTTTATTTCTTCTATAAATATGAATGGCAAGGCGGAGTCCCCAGACTAGAATCATAAATAGCAGGATTACCTGGGAAGTGCTGTATTCAGAAACATAAAAGAAAAGACTCAAGGTGGCAATGCAAAAGCCCAGGCCCCATCCTATATCAACAATTCCATTATCCTTCAGGAATCTGGAAAGGATATACATAAAGACCATAAAAATGAAAACCGAGATACCTCCGATAAAAAATAAATTTTCCATATTATTCTATCATAATCGCTATTGCGGCTGTTCCTTCCCCGGCACTTAAACCAATAACAGGTGAAATACTCAGGACCGCCAGAGGATCCTTTCCTGTCAGATTTTTCATTTCATCAATAAACCACTGGGCAACCGTTTCGTTTTCAGCATGTAATACCTGGTAATTCCAAAGTTTTTGTCCTTCCAGGAATCCTGCCGCATGTTTCATCACTTTTTTCATGTTTTTTTTCTGACTGAAAGCCTTATCAAACAACAGGGAATTTCCTTCCTTATCAACTGAAACAATAGGTTTTACATTCAAAAGGTTTGCGATGACACCTTTAGCCGGACTCACTCTGCCTCCACGGACCATGTTTTTTAGATTTTTCACACTTACATAAATGCGGGCCTTTTCCCTCCATCCTTCAAATTCATTCACAATCTCATCATGTTTCTTGCCTTTTTTAATTTCTTCTGCCATTCTCATTGTTAATAAACCCAGAGAACCTGAAACATGTCTTGAGTCAAGAACTGTAATTTGCTTTCCAAGTTCTTTACTTACTTTTTCTGCAGCTTTCCTGGCCGAATTATAAGTTCCGCTGAACTTTTCGGATATATGCACCGATATGACAGAGTCGTAATTACTTGCCAGTAAAGAATACAGATTTTCAAAGGAGACGGCATTGGGTTGAGAGGTAGTGGGGAAATTCGAATTAGTCCGAAGCATTTTAAAAAACTGGTCCGGTTTAATGGTAAGCTTATCCAAATACTGATTTTCGCCAAAATGTATATTCAGCGGAACAACATGAATCTGGTGATCTTCAATTAGTTCGGGTGAAATATCAGAGGTGGAGTCGGTTACAAGTGCAATCTTATATTTTCTGTTTTTAGCTACCTGATTTTGCATCACCATGTCCTCAGCTTTCTGATAGTTGAGGGTACCTAATTTACTCAGCTTCTCAAAAAGTATATGAGGGTGATCGGTGTGGATATGTATACGGGACATTTTATCAGATCCGGCAATAACCAGGGAATCACCCAGATCAGAAATCAGAGCTTTAATTTTATCCCGGTGAAGGCCTTCTCCCTTTATCAATGTTTCAGAACAATATCGAAATTTTATATTCTCATGATCAGTATTTTCAATTTTTAATATCGGCGTTTCAGCAATACTAACAATGATTTCTCTTTTGGTTGCTTTTTTTCGAAATCCTTCCATAATCCCTTCAAGAAAAAGCACGAATCCTTTTCCTCCTGCATCCACTACATTAGCTATACTCAGACTTTTCAGCTGTGAAGTGGTTTCAATGAGAGATTTTTTAGCTATTTCGATAGCATCAAGGAATAACCTGATAAAATCATCAAAGTTCTCCTTTTGTGCGTAAATAAAATCGGCCCATTCCCTTATCACTGTCAGCATGGTTCCCTCAACAGGTTCGGAAACTGCATTATAGATATGTTTGATGGATTTTTTTATTGCGTCTGCAAACTTGCTTATGCTAATTACATCATTTCCTTGTGTTTCAATGCTTACTCCATAAAGAAACTGTGCAAAAATAACACCCGAATTACCACGGGCACCATTTAATGCAGCCACAGCAATTGCATCTGCAGTTTGCTGGAAGGATTTGGAAGGTTGAGCATTATCAATAACCGCTCTCAGGGTGTTGGCAAGATTTGTTCCGGTATCAGCATCCGGAACCGGAAAAACATTGATACGGTTCAACAAAGCCTGATTTTCCATAATTTTATTGGCTCCGGCAAGGAATATCTTATAATAAAGTTTGCCGGTAATCTGAGTTACCTTTTCTTGATCAATCATTTGTTTTTTATAAGAATCCATTTTATAACAAAAAATCAGGAACTATGTTTCAAATGTACGGAAAATATTATGAATCAACCGTTTTTGATCAAATGCACAGGGGTGAAACAGGGGATCAACTATTTTGTGGAACCTGGTTGTTTGAGTGATGATTTCGGCAACTGATTATCTCGAAAACATCCACAAATTTTCAGAAGAGTGATTCACATTAAAATAATATCCTTCGGTATCAAAGGCTTTTAAGTCTTCCGGATTTTCTATCCTGTTTTCAATCATGAATTTTAACATTAAACCTCTTGCTTTTTTACCAAAAATAGTAACAAACTGAAGTTTTCCGTTCCTTTCTTCTTTAAACTGGCACTTAATGACCCTGGCCTTTAATTTTCCCGGATTTATTGCAGAAAAGTATTCATCACTTGCCAGGTTAATAATAAACTTTTCATCCTGTTCGCTGAGGCTTTCATTCAGACTGTCAGTCAGCTTGTCTTCCCAAAATCTGTATAAATTACTTCTCCGGTTAGCAGTCATTTTCGTGCCCATTTCAAGCCTGTAGGGATGGATCAGGTCAAGGGGACGAAGGATTCCATAGAGACCGGAAAGTATTCTCATCCTGTCCTGAGCATATAAGAGGTCTTCCGCGTTTAAAGTTTTAGCCTGCAGTCCGTTAAACACTTCCCCATTGAACATCAAAACTGCCCTTCCGGCCTTGTCCGGATTAATTTCCGGACTCCATTTCTGGTATCTCGTAAAATTTAGTTCGGCCAGTTTCGGATTGATATTCATTAATTTTTGTAATTGCTTTGGAGAGTATTTTCTGAGTTTTTCAATCAGTATTGCTGCCTGATCAATAAATTGAGGAAAAGAGTATTCATGGCTTATAAACGGTGGATTTTCATTCAGGTTTTTTGATGGAGAAATTAATGCGATCATTTTAGAAATTTTTTACGAAAATAATGAATTTACAACAAACATGAATTGATTTTGTGCTATTCAGGTCCTTCATTTTTTTGCATATTTGTGTAAAATTTCAAAAGATGAATCATTACTCGAAAATAATTTCGCAGCGTACGGGCCTGGATGAAAAATATGTTGAAAACACTATAAAACTGATAGAAGGCGGTGCGACCATCCCGTTTATCAGCCGGTACAGGAAGGAAATGACCGGTAGTATGGATGAGGAGCAGGTAGGTGAGGTAAAAGATCAACTTGCAAAATTAAAGGAGCTTGATAAACGGAAAGAAACGGTTTTAAAATCAATTGAAGAGCAGGGAAAACTGACTCCTGAATTAGAAAAAAAGATAAAGGATTGTGATCATATCACTGAACTGGAGGATATCTACCTTCCCTATAAGCAAAAGAAAAAAACCAGGGCTACCAAAGCAAAAGAACTGGGACTGGAACCTCTTGCTGCCATTATTTTAAAGCAAAAAGAAGTGGATATTGAAGGGAAAGCTTCTGAATTTGTTAAAGGGGAAGTAACAAATGTGGAAGAAGCCCTTTCCGGGGCCCGTGATATTATAGCTGAATGGGTGAGTGAAAATATCAGAGCCAGGAACGCTCTCAGAAATATATTTGAAAAGACCGGTGTGATTTATTCAGGTATTGTCAAAGGAAAAGCAGCCGAAGCAGAGAAATATCAGGATTATTTTGACTATAGCGAAGCTGTAAGGCATTGCCCCTCTCACCGGATACTTGCCATTCGGCGCGGGGAGGCGGAGGGTTTTTTAAAGGTTCAGATCCTTCCTGATGAAGAAAAAGCACTGGAAACTCTCAGCCGACAATTTGTGGATGGTTTTTATGAAGTTTCCAACCAGGTTGGACTTGCCGTCAAGGATTCGCTAAAGCGGCTTTTACTTCCATCCATAGAAAATGAGTTTAAATCCTTATACAAAGAAAAAGCCGACGAGGAAGCCATAAAGGTTTTTGCAGAGAACCTCAGGCAACTCCTGCTGGCCCCTCCTCTGGGTCAGAAAGCTGTGCTGGCCATTGATCCGGGATACCGGACAGGATGCAAAGTTATATGCACAGATAAACAGGGAAATTTATTGCATAATGCAACGATATATCCACATCCTCCCCAGGAGGAAAAGGGAGCGGCCAAAAAGAAGATTGATACCCTGGTTCAGCAATATAAGATTGAAGCAATTGCCATAGGAAATGGAACTGCAAGCCGGGAAACGGAACATTTCATTCGGAGTATCAAATTTGACCGGGACCTGTCCGTATTTGTGGTAAGTGAAGCCGGTGCCTCCGTGTACTCTGCATCAAAGGTTGCCCGGGAGGAGTTTCCGGATTATGACGTTACTGTCAGGGGAGCCGTTTCCATAGGAAGAAGGTTGATGGATCCCCTCGCAGAACTGGTAAAAATTGATCCCAAATCAATCGGGGTAGGACAATACCAGCATGATGTGGATCAGACAAAGTTAAAAACAAGTCTGGATACAGTGGTGGAAAGCTGTGTAAACCAGGTAGGAGTAAATGTCAATACGGCAAGTAAACATCTGTTGACATATATTTCCGGACTTGGGCCGGTTCTTGCACAAAACATAGTTGATCACCGGAAAGAAAATGGGGCCTTTAAGAAAAGGGGTGAACTGAAGAAAGTGGCACGGATGGGTGATAAAGCATTTGAGCAGGCAGCAGGTTTTCTGAGGATACAGGGAGCTGAGAATCCACTTGATAATTCTGCGGTCCATCCCGAAAGTTATTATATTGTTGAAAAGATGGCTAAGGACCAATCCTGCAAGATTTCTGACCTGATCCATTCAGAAGAAATCAGGAAAAAAATTAATATTCAACAATATGTTTCCGCTACAATAGGGATTCCGACCCTGAAGGATATTATGGCTGAGCTTTCCAAACCTGGCAGGGATCCAAGAACCAGGATCGAAGTATTTGAGTTTGCCAAAGATGTTTTTAAGATAGAAGACTTAAAACCGGGTATGACTTTACCGGGAATTGTTACCAATATTACCAATTTTGGTGCTTTTGTGGATGTAGGTGTGAAGCAGGACGGGCTGGTACATATTTCGCAGCTGGCAGATCGTTTTGTAAAAGATCCGAACGAAGTGGTAAAGCTTCATCAGCATGTAAAAGTGAAAGTGCTGGAAGTGGATGTTCAGAGAAAGCGAATACAGTTAACGATGAAAGTTTAATCTTTTATACAACGAACATAAATTCCGGTTCCTTTGGGAATGGCCCTTACAAGCACCTCAATACTGTTAAATGCCATATATTGAGACCATGCGCTATCGGCTCCGATATTGATCTCATCCGCACTCCAGTAATATCCAAAATTTCCCGGTGAACCGAATTGTCCATTCAGACTGCTGCGAAAAATTCCGGGTAAGGCCGTAAAACCACTTTCATTATCTGCCCCGGTATTGGGATCTTTCCAGTGCTCTGTACCCGATTCTTTTAATTTTGCTCCAGCCTCAGTCAGGTCTCCGCTCCAATAGTAATATTGAGTATACCATTCATCCTGGGTAGGTATGTGCCATCCTTCCGGACATAATTTACCTGAATTGACAGCATGCCAGTTATATAAGGCCCCAAAG
>CBDUPM010000111.1:0-7723 GCA_965369105.1 uncultured Bacteroidales bacterium
GGTTACTGATGATAAGAATTGTATAGGAAGCGCTTCAGTTACCATTGATAACGATATCCCGAATGCACAATTTACCTCAGATGCAGCACCTGCCTGTGGTGATCTGACCGTTACATTTACCAATTCATCTCAAAGAGCCATAAGTTATGAGTGGGATTTCAGAGATGGTAGTCCGGTAGAAACAACAACCAATGCTGTTCATGATTTCGATAATTTCGATCCTTCAGGACTGGTTAAATACTATCCTGTGAAATTGACCGCTATCTCAGCTAAAGGTTGTGTGGATAGTGCAAACCAGATAATAACCATTTATCCTAAAGTTGATCCGACTTTTGAGGTTACTCCTGACACTGCCTGTCAGCCGGTTATTGCAACCATAGTTACCCAGCCTGGTGCGGCTGAATACAATTGGGACTATGGAGATGGTCAGCAGGGATCCGGAGGCTATACAACCCTTCATGAGTTTGTAAATACAACCAACGACATAGTTGTATATACTATCACTTTACAAACGAAGTCTTTCTATGGTTGTATTGCTTCTTCCACTGAGGAAATAACGGTATTCCCCATTCCTCAGCCGAACTTTAGCGTTTCCCCGATTACCCAGACATTCCCGGATGCGACTATAAATATCACAAATTTTGTAAATCCGGGTCCGTGGACATACGAGTATGACTTTGGAGATGGAAATACATCATCTGCGGAAAATCCTTCACATACCTATGCAGAACCTGGTACTTATACCATAATTCAAAGGGTTGCAGCAGGAGTTTGTGCTGACAGCGTTGGACAGTCTATAGTAATTAATCCTGCTCCACCTGTTGCCCTGTTTAGCGATCCGGCATCTGGTTGTACTCCATGGCAGGTTCAGTTTGAAAATAATTCTCAGTACGCGAACTCTTATATCTGGGACTTTGGAGATGGCAGCATTTCAACCAAAAAGGATCCGTTCTATACTTACTTTGAAGCGGGTACTTATGCTGTAACACTGACCGTTTCAGGTCCTGGTGGATCCGATACTTATAAGTCCAATATTGAAGTATGGCCAACGCCAAATATCTTCTTTAATAATGCTCCTGACTCTGTCTATGTTAATGACAAACCGGTGAAATTCTTCAATTATTCCAGCGATGCAGAAGTTTATTCATGGAACTTTGGAGATTATGATGAAGATACCGGAACTCCGTCAACAGAAAATCTATCCAACGATTTCGAACCAAGTCACGTATATGAATTCGTTGGCTGGAAAGATGTTCTGTTAATTGGATCCAACGATCATTGTGCAGATACCGTATTCAAAGAGGAAGCTGTTTATGTGAGTCCGGCAGGGGCATTGCAATTCCCGAACGTGTTCAAGCCTAATCCAAACGGACCTTCAGGAGGTGTATATGATCCCGATAACCCGGCAACTGTGAACTCTGTATTCTTCCCGGGTGTGATTGACCAGGTTCTTGAATATGATCTTTACATCTACAACCGCTGGGGTGAATTAATTTTCCACAGCACAGAAGTAAATGTTGGATGGGATGGTTATATTAATGACCGCCTTGCCAGACAGGGAGTTTACATCTGGAAAGTGAAAGGAAAGTATACCAATGGTAAGAACTTCGTTGAGGAAGGAGATGTGACCTTGTTACATTGATGAAATAGTCAACGGTCAACAGTCGACGGTCCACAATGGACTGTCGACTGTGGACTGTCGACTGTCCACTGTCCACTGTCCACTGTCGACTGTGGACATATTTTCCTATCTTTGCCAAAAACCCGAAAAAATGAATGTCCTGATTTTAGGTTCAGGAGGGCGCGAACATGCCCTGGCCTGGAAAATCTCTCAAAGCGAATTGCTGGATCAACTGTTTATCGCACCCGGAAATGCCGGCACCTCTCAACATGGAAAGAACCTGGATATCAATATCTCAAAATTTGATGTTCTAAAAGAAAATATCCTCAAATACCATATCAATCTGGTTATTGTTGGTCCTGAGGCACCACTTGTAGAAGGAGTATGCGATTTTATTTTATCCGATCCGGAATTATCGGACGTTCTGGTTTTAGGACCTTCGGCCTTTGGGTCGCAGCTGGAAGGAAGTAAAGATTTTGCGAAAGATTTTATGATCCGAAATAACATTCCAACAGCTGCCTATGCAAGCTTCACACCGGAAACCCTGGAAGATGGGAAACAATTTCTTCATACTTTAAAACCTCCCTTTGTATTAAAAGCAGACGGCCTGGCTGCTGGAAAGGGAGTTTTAATCCTTGATGATATTGATCAGGCAAAAAATGAGCTGGAAGATATGCTTGGGGGTAAGTTTGGAAAAGCCAGCGAAAAGGTAGTTATTGAAGAATTTCTTTCTGGAATCGAGTTATCTGTATTCGTGCTAACCGATGGAAAAGATTACCTGGTACTTCCTGAAGCCAAGGATTATAAAAGAGTTGGTGAAGGTGATACAGGTCTGAATACCGGAGGAATGGGAGCCGTTTCACCTGTTCCATTTGCGCAGGATGGTTTTTTACAAAAAGTTGAAGAGAAGGTAATTAAACCCACTATTGAAGGAATCCAAAAGGAAAATATTAATTATAAAGGCTTTGTTTTTATCGGATTGATGAATGTAAAGGGGAATCCCTTTGTCATTGAATATAATGTAAGGATGGGTGATCCCGAATCAGAGGTTGTGCTCCCCAGGATTAAATCTGATCTGCTGAAAATATTAATAGCCGCTGCGAAAGGAGATATTTCAGGCCAGGAACTAAAAACGGATCCACGAACAGCCACCACTGTCATGTTGGTTTCGGGAGGTTATCCCGGATCCTATGAAAAAGCAAAGCTCATCACCGGCCTGGAACGGGTAAAGGATAGCCTACTCTTTCATGCAGGTACAAAAATGGCCGGGGACCATAAAACTCTGACCAATGGCGGACGGGTCATAGCGGTTACTTCCCTTGGAAATTCCATGAAAGAAGCCCTTCAGCAATCCTATAAAAATGCAGAGATAATATCATTTGAAGGTAAAAATTTTCGTAACGATATTGGTTTTGACCTGTAACAAAGATAAATCAATGATAAAAACGATCATGTAATAATGATTTTACGTTTATTTTCAGGAGATAAGGTTAATTCAGCAACAGGCATATTAGTGTTTACTGTTTTAATGTGGTTGCCTGGTTTTCTGAACCCGGTGGTAAACCTGCCCGAAGTTTCCACCCATTCCATGCCCTTTTATTCATTCCTGGAAACTGCCTTTAATTTAACAGACCATGGAATGCGATACCTCTCATTAGCTATTCTATTATTGCAATCCTATTTTCTTTTCCTCTTAAACGGGCGATTTATACTTATACAGGAACGTACCTTTCTTCCGGCCTTTCTCTATATTGCTATACTGAGCTTTTATCCACCTTTTCAAAATTTTTCAGAAAGCCTGATAGCCGCTATTTTTATTATTTTTGTGCTTGCACTTCTTTTTGATTCCTATTCCAATGAAGCAAATTCTTACAGGTTTTTTGAAGCCGGTTTGCTCCTGGGAATTGCAAGTTTATTTTATTCCAAATCTATCTTTTTTCTTCCTTTTATTTGGATTTCTTCCATGGTTCTCAGGCCATTCTACTGGCGGGAATGGGTGCTTCCAATATTAGGACTGGTGTTGCCTTACCTTTTTATTTTCGGAATAAACTTCCTTTTGGAGAAGGATCCATGGATGGTACTTTCTGTTTTATTTGAAGGTTTAAATGATATCGCTATTCCACTCCTGCCCTCCACTTCTTTTTATGCTATTTTAGGAAGTCTGATTATTCTCACTATTGTTGCCAGCATTTATATGCTGAAAGTATTTCAGTTTAGAAAAGTTTATATCCGTAATTATTTCCTTACGTTCTTTTGGCTTTTTATCATTTCACTGGCCCTTTTTGTTTTTTCAGGTTTAAAAGACACCGGTGTTTTTTATTTCATTGCTATCCCCATTTCATTTATTCTTTCAAATTATTTTATTAATAGCCGGAATTCGAAAATAAACCATATCATTTTTTCGTTATTTATTCTCCTGCTTTTCCTGAATGCAGTAAATCATATTTTTAAGTTTATTGAAATATGATTGAATAAAATTTAAACGGGGAAACCATTAATAATAATAATTTTCAGTATTTTTCTTTACAAAAGTTTCTCGGCAATTAAAATAATAAATACAAAATGAATAAAACTTTACTTTCATTTGCACTCAGCTTTTTAAGTCTTGTGGTATTTTCACAGGAAAGCGAAACAAGAGACATTAAGGATTTTAATTCTATCCAGGTATTAGGAAAAATCCGTTGTGAAATATATCCTTCCAATTCTGAAAAAGTGGAAATTATATCAAAAGGATCAGAGTTAAGTAATGTTTTAACTGAAAAGGAAGGCAGGGTTTTAAATATCAGGTTAAAAACAAACACACCTGCTGATGCTGATATTAAAGTAAAAGTCTATTATAAAACAATCGAAAGCCTTTTTTCCCAGGCCCAGGCCCTCATTATCAATAAAGATACCCTAGTATCAGAAAATGTAAACTTTGTAGCTAAGGTTGGGGGGAAAATGGAACTAAACATCAAACTGGAAAGCTTATCAGCAGAAGTAAAACAGGGAGGTATTCTGGTTTTTTCAGGTGAAGTTTTGAGACAGGATATTAGTGTTTCAACATCCGGAACCTATTCTGCATACAGATTATCGGCAGAGGAAAGCTATGTAAAGGCCCTGTCAGGTGGAAAGGCAAAAATAATAGCAAACCAGGTTTTGGAGGCTGTTGCAAATGCCAAAGGATATGTTGGCTACAAAGGAAATCCCAATAAAATAAACATTACAACAAAGCTTGGAGGTGAGGTCAAGAATGCGAATGATGAAAATTAAATCAGGATTCCCTTTCAGCTAAGTAACCGGCAAGACTGAAATCAATGGGGGTTGTAATTTTAATGTTTTCCTCATTGCCTTTCACCATATTTATTCGGAACCCATAGCTTTCCACTACTGCGGCATCATCGGTAAATTCGACAGAATATGGTTGTTCATAGGCATTTTCCAATTGTTCCCATTGAAATACCTGTGGAGTCTGAACCATCATAACATCTTCCCTGCTAATACTTCTGCTTCCGGTTCCTGTTGATGCCCTGACAGACTCAACCGGGTTGACATAAGGTATTGCATTTCCTTTTTCTTCTGCCACCTTAAAGCAGTTATGAATGGTTTCAACCGACACCAGGGGCCGGACACCATCGTGAATGGCAGTTATGGATCCGGCTTTTACTTCGTACAATCCATTCCGGACACTATGGTACCGGGTCTCTCCTCCCATGGCAATTTTATGCCTGACATCAAAATTATGTTCAATACAAATCTTATTCCAGTAGGAAACTTCATCGAGAGGTAAAACCAGGATGATCTCAATTGAGGCATCATATTCTCTGAACTTTCGGATCGTCCTCATTAAAACCGGAATCCCTTTTAGTTCAAGAAATTGTTTAGGAACCATAGTTCCCATTCTTTTCCCGGATCCCCCGGCCACAATAATGACTGTTTTATGCATTTTTCAAAATTAATAATAATTTGATCAATTTTATTTATAAATTGTTTAATGATAAATGATAATAATCTAATCAAAATTCGACTTCATATAAAAGTAATTCCTATCACAAATACTTAAAAACTTCTATCAAACCGGAATCCCTGTTTAATTAGAAAAAATTAAAACACCATGATTAACAAAGACTTATTTAATTTTCTTAAGGAACTTAAAAACAACAATAACAAAGACTGGTTTGATGAAAACCGGAAAAGATACCAGGATCTTCGAAAAGAATTTATGGATTTCATATCCGTTTTAATTCTGGAATTGAACAAAATGGAACCCGAAATAAAAAATATTGAACCCAAAGATTGTGTTTTCAGAATTAACCGGGACATCCGGTTTTCAAAAGATAAATCGCCTTACAAAACAAATATGGGGGCCTATATTGCTCCCGGTGGGAAAAAGTCTATGAAGCCCGGTTATTACCTGCATCTGGAACCCGGGAGCAGCTTTGCCGCCGGGGGATTATACATGCCTCCTTCACCTGAATTAAAAGCGGTCAGGACAGAAATTTTTGAGAACCCTGAAGAATATTTATCCATTGTACAGAATCCTGAATTTGTAAAAATCTTTGGGGAAGTTGAAGGGGAAAAGCTAAAAACTGCTCCCAAGGGATTTCCAAAAGAAGATAAAAATATCGATTTGATAAAACTAAAGAGCTACACCGTGATGCATAAAATGAATGAAACAAGCCTGAGCTCGCCAAATGCCCTTGGTGAGCTTATGCATGTCTATAAAACCATGCAAGCCTTGAACCGTTTTTTAATGGGAGCTCTTGAATAAATGAAAAGCGGTATTATTAATCTTCAGTTTCTGCTTTGGAATACAAATACCTTTTAATACTCTTTTTCGGGGTTTTTATGAACTCTTCATCATGAATCCTGAATTCAGTCACATTCATGTAGGCAGGAACGCTTTTGTTTAAATCCTTTTTATGAGAATCAAATACTGATTTAAGTTTTTCATTATCAATTTTGTCCAGTTTTAGTACATCCTGTTCCGGGTAGACCAGAGCGACCAGTTTATTATTCTCCTGGATCACAACAGATTCCTGAACATACTTCATATTGTTGATCTTTGCTTCAAGTTCCTCCGGGTAAATATTCTGCCCTGATGGTCCCAGCAGCATATCCTTGCTTCTTCCCCTGATATAGATGAAGTTTTCCGGGTCAATAATTCCAAGGTCTCCCGTTCTCAGCCATCCCTCTTCATCAAGAACGGCCCGGGTGGCCTCTTCATTTTTGTAATAACCCAACATCACATTTTCACCCTTTACCATTATTTCTCCTTCTTTATGGAATGGATCAGGAGAATCAATTTTTACCTCCAGGGTATCCACTACCTGACCGGCCGATCTTAGCCTTGTTTTATCCCAATTTGTATAGCTGATCAGCGGGCCACATTCCGTCATCCCATATCCAATGGAAAAAGGAAACTTCAATTTTTTGAAAAAGTCTTCTGCCTCTTTGTTAAAGGCAGCACCTCCAATGACCACTTCATGAAAATTCCCACCAAAAAAATTGACCATTTTAGCTTTAATCTTTTTATGAAGAATGTTCTGAATGCCGGGTATTTTTAACAGCACTTTCATAGTCGGTTTGGAAATGACCGGAAGTAGCTGCTTCTTATATATTTTCTCAATAACAAGTGGGGCGGAAAGTACAAGTCTTGGCCGGATTTCTGAAAAAGCGGCTAAAATAATCTGTGGAGAAGGAGTTTTCCCCAGGAAGGTAATATGACAACCCAGGGTAAACGGAAATAAAAACTCAAATGCACATCCGTATGAATGAGCCAGGGGCAGAAAAGAAAGTATATTATCACCCGCTTGCAAGGGCATATTATTATGGGCAAAACGGATATTGGCAATCAGACTGTTGTGGGGAATCATAACCCCCTTTGAAAAACCGGTTGTTCCGCTGGTATAGGAAATCTCAGCCAGTTCTGAATTTGCTACTTTCTTTGTTGAGAAATCTTCAGACTTCATTCCGGTTGGAAAATTTTCTTCAAATATCTTATCCACATTTTCATCCAGTCCTTCAAGCTTTTCATCTTTCAGGAATAGCGGGGTAAAACCATTCAGACTGAAAATTCCTCTTAAAGCCGGCATCTCTTCCGGATCAAGGGTAGCGTAAATT
>CBDUPM010000112.1:0-7702 GCA_965369105.1 uncultured Bacteroidales bacterium
AGCTTTGATTTTCTTTTGTATCTTTCACTATTCCTTGCTTTTCTGCACTTTGACAACTTACCATACTAAACACAGAAAACAGGATTGTTATCATTATTATGCTTTTTTTCATAACTTCTTTTTTATAAGAGTAAAACAAATTTTAATGCATTTAGTTGAACGATAGCATAAATGAAATATTTCTGTTCTTTGTTATATTAACAAAACTTTATTTAAATTTGATAATTACCAATATTGAAAACTATGAAGCCTTTAAATCCGAATTCAAGAAGAGATTTTCTGAAAAAACTAATGGCGTCCACCGCTGCCATCAGCCTGGCTCCCCTGGTTCAGTCATGCGCAACTGAAGGAAAATTAAAAATTCCGCAGAGGATGTTGGGTAAAACAGGACATAAGGTAGGGATCTTTAGTCTGGGTGGTCAGGCAAGTATTGAAACCAAAGGGAAAGAGGAATTATCCCTGGAGATTATCAACAGGGCAATTGATCTGGGAATCAATTATATCGATACAGCCGCATGGTATGGAAGACCCACCGATGATTATCCCCGTGAAGAAGCCATGGGTCACAGTGAAAGAAATATTGGACAGGTGATGAAAACCCGAAGGGGAGAAGTATTTTTGGCATCCAAAACTCATGACAGGACCTATGATGGATCTATGAAATTATTGGAAAAGTCCTTAAAACAACTACAGACCGATCATCTGGATTTATGGCAGGTCCATAATGTGAGAAAAAATGAACTGGAAAAGCTGGGTGATTATTTCAAAGAAGACGGGGTGATGAAGGCGATGGAAAAAGCCAAATCAGAAGGAATGGTAAAAAATATCGGTTGTACCGGGCATGAAAATGCGGAAGTACTCAGAACCTTTATTGAAATGTTTCCCTTTGATAATATACTTATGGCTGTAAATGCGGCAGATAAGCATTATGATTCATTTATCGACAATCTATTGCCTACGGCAGTGGAAAAAGAAATGGGAATTGTGGCGATGAAGATACCGGCCAGGGACAGAATATTCTGGCATGGAGGGATCCTGAGTATGAAGGAGGCCATGGACTATGTTTCAACGCTTCCGGTAAGTACCTCCATTATTGGCATTGACACCATAGCGGAACTGGAAGAAAATGTGGAAATTGCGTCCGGTTTCAAACCCCTGACAGAGGATGAGATGCTCGCCCTTGAAGAGAAAACAAAACCTTACTATGAAGATCTGATGTTTTTTAAAGGTTTGAGCGACTGGCCTTCAGAATGGTAAATCTTTGCCGGCTAAATAAAAAATAATACTACTCCGCCCACACCCAGTACGACTCCGATCATCTCGCGGACCGTAATTTTGTGCTTAAACAGCAGGATGGAAGGGGGAATAATAAGGATGGGCACCAATGCCATAATGGTAGAAGCTATACCCGTTTGAGTGTGTTTAATAGCGATTAAAGAGAATGAAACCCCCAGAACAGGTCCGAAAAAAGATCCTGTAGTAATTCCTATCATGCCTTTTGCATCTTTCAGGGCTTTTATAATATTAGACCAGCGTCCGGAAAGGCTCACTACGATAGCAAATCCAATAATTCCGGTTATAATCCTGATTTGAGTGGAAGCAAATGCATCGTAATCACCCATTCCCAGTTTACTGAAAACAATTCCCAAACCCTGACCCAGTGCACCGATGAAAGCATACAAAATACCTTTAAGAGGTTTATTAAAGCTTCTTTTTTCACCTTTTGCTTTTTTACTGAAAACAGTCAGACCGATACCTGATAAAGTTAGTAACATACCAAAAATGGCGAGCGAGCCCATTCTCTCACCCAGGATGAAAAAACCGAATATCGCTGCTGTGGGAGGGGCAAGGGTCATCATTAACATGGCAAACCAGGAACCAACAATGGGGTAGGATTTAAAAAGAAAGTAATCGCCCAAAACAAAACCAATGACACCGGATATACTTAACCAGATCCAGTTTTCTCGACTGGCATCCACCGGTAAAAGATGACCTCTGATAATTAAGGTAAGGATGGATAAAAATGCCATTCCGATTACCAGCCTGATCAGGTTAACAGCCATAGAACCTACCCGGTTAGTAGCCGATTCAAATGCCAGGGCGGTTACGGTCCAGAATATGGCTACTAATAGAGCTGCAAATTCTCCATAGTGATTCGCTATCATCCGACAAATATAAATATAATGTGCTAATGTGCTGAAATGCCAAATTGCTATTTACTTTAAGTAAAACCAGAAAACATTCACAATTCCGCATTTTAGTACATTAGCATTTTAGCACATTAATTATAACTTTGCGCCCATGAATGCGGCAATAGTAACTATAGGGGATGAAATCCTGATCGGTCAGATCATTGATACCAATTCTGCATGGATAGCTGAAAAGCTGAACATGGAAGGAATCGAGATAGTTGAAAACAGAAGTATTTCGGACAAACACGAGAGTATTGTGACATGTCTGAAAGATTTGGAACACAAGTTTGACCTGGTGGTAATAACCGGCGGACTGGGTCCGACAAAGGATGATATTACCAAAAACAGTCTGAATGAATTCTTTGGAGGCAAAATGGCGGAAAATTCTGAAGTTTTGCAAGATATAGAAAGTTTGTTTAAAGCCAGGGGCTATAAAGTGACCGACCTGAACAGGCTTCAGGCGACTATTCCGGATAATTGTATTCCACTGAGAAATTCATCGGGAACCGCTCCCGGCATGTGGTTTGAGAGAAATGGGACCATATTTATTTCAATGCCAGGCGTGCCTTATGAGATGAAAGCAATCATGGAGAATGAAGTATTACCCAGATTAAGAAAAATAAAGGGAAATACGGTAATCATCCATCGGACCACAATGACACAGGGAATCCCGGAATCCTATCTGGCGGCAAAACTGAGGCATTGGGAATCCGCGATTCCGGACCATATAAAACTGGCATATTTACCCCGTCCCGGAATTGTAAGGTTAAGACTTACTGCCAAGGGAGAGGACAGGAATAAACTTGAACAAGAACTTCAATTGGAGGTAGATAAATTATTGAATATCATACCTGAAGATGTTTTTGCATTTACCGATACAACATTGGAACAGGCAATCGGTGAACTCCTGGAAAAGAAGCAGTATACTCTTTCTGTTGCAGAAAGCTGCACCGGCGGAAGAATTTCCTCTTTGATTACCTCAGTACCCGGGAGTTCCGGATATTTCAAGGGCGCAGTTGTTGCCTATTCCAACGAGTTAAAGCTTAAAATGCTGGGAGTGGATAAAGATCTATTGGAAAAACACGGTGCGGTAAGCGAGGAAGTTGTTTTGCAAATGGCGGAAGGAATTCAAAAATTAGCCAATACCGATTTTGGGATCGCAACCAGTGGGGTAGCTGGGCCAGGCGGGGGAACAAAAGAAAAACCGGTTGGAGCTACCTGGATTGCGGTTTATGGACCCGGAATTCACACTGCGAAACTATATAATTTTGGTGAACACAGGGGGAGAACGATTGAACGGGCAAGTCTGACAGCTCTTAATATGCTCAGAAAGAGTATTTTAGGATTCTCACTACAAACTGTGAATAATCCTGAAAAAAAATAACTAAAGCCTTGATTAATTGAAAGAAAATACCGTAATTTGCGTTCTGTTTGAAAAAATGAGAAAAATATAAGAAAATGTCAAGAGTTTGTCAGATAACAGGTAAGAAAATGATGGTAGGAAATAATGTTTCCCACTCAAAAAGAAGAACAAAGAGAAGATTCTATCCGAATTTGTTTGATAAGAAGTTTTATTTACCTGAAGAAGATAGGTATGTAACTTTAAGAGTTTCTGCCAAAGGTATGCGTATTATTAATAAAAAAGGATTACGCAGTGCTTTAGAAGATGCAAAAACAAAAGGTTTCATCGCTAGTTATTAATATTAAAGTTTAAAAAATGGCTAAAAAGGGTAAAGGAAACAGGGTACAGGTAATTCTTGAATGCACCGAGCATAAGGATAGCGGAATGCCTGGAACTTCCAGATATGTCACTGTTAAAAACAGGAAAAATACAACTGAAAGACTGGAACTTAAAAAGTATAATCCGGTTCTTCGTAAAGTAACCGTTCACAGAGAAATCAAATAAAAATATATACAAATGGCAAAGAAAGTAGTAGCAACACTGCAAACGGGAAAAGCTAAGAACTTCGTTAAATGTATCAAGATGGTAAAATCTGATAAAAGCGATGCTTATTTGTTTGAAGAAGAAATGGTTAACGTCGAAAAAGTTAAAGATTTTTTCAATAACTAAGAATTAATTCCGAACAAAATATTAAAGTGCCCCGATAAAGGGCACTTTTTTTTATTTAAATCCTTTTGTTTCTGATATTAAGGCTTGTCTATAGCTTTGTTTTTTGTACTTTTGGGCTTCAATTATTTAGGTTAATGGGAATATTTTCACGACAAAAAAAGGAAAGTCTTGACAAAGGACTTGAAAAAACAAAAGAAAGTGTTTTTAAGAAACTTTCCAGGGCTGTTGTTGGTAAGACAAAAGTGGATGATGAGGTACTGGATAACCTGGAAGAAGTTCTCATTACTTCAGATGTGGGTGTTGATACAACCCTCAAGATTATCGAAAGGATAGAAAATCGCGTTTCAAGGGATAAGTACATGAATTCCAGCGAATTAAACATCATTCTTAAAGATGAGATTGCTTCATTGCTGGAAGAAAATCAGGTGAAGGACCATAACAGTTTTGAAGAAATTCTGTCAAAAAAACCCTATGTCATTATGGTGGTGGGTGTAAATGGAGTTGGAAAAACGACAACCATTGGAAAATTGGCCTATCATTTTAAAGCAGCAGGTAAAAAGGTAATCCTGGGTGCATCTGATACCTTTAGGGCTGCAGCAGTCGATCAGTTAAGCATTTGGGCAGACCGGGTAGGTGTTGAGCTGGTAAAGCAGGGAATGGGCTCTGATCCGGCTTCAGTGGCATTTGATACCTTATCCTCTGCCAAAACCAAAGATGCAGATGTAGTTATTATCGATACTGCCGGCAGACTTCATAATAAAATCAATCTGATGAATGAGCTGACCAAGATAAAAACGGTTATGCAAAAAATAATACCGGATGCTCCCCATGAGATCCTGTTAATCCTGGATGGCTCAACAGGTCAGAATGCCTTTGAACAGGCCAAACAGTTTACCCTTGCTACCGAAGTAAATGCCCTGGCCTTAACCAAACTCGACGGTACAGCCAAGGGAGGAGTCGTCATTGGAATTTCAGACCAGTTTAAAATCCCCGTAAAATACATTGGCATAGGGGAGAAAATGGAAGATCTTCAAATATTTAATAAGAAGGAGTTCGTGGATTCCCTTTTTAGTAAATAATCAGGCTGAACAGGTGATTCCCTGATGAATTGATTCACGAATTTTAAGCTGCGGCAAAATCCCCAACTCACTCACTCATGTAATTACTTAAAAATGACCATAAACCTCATCACCCTCGGATGTTCTAAAAACCTGGTAGATTCGGAAAAGCTTCTTTACCAGCTGCAAAGAAACGGTCACCAGATTTTCCATAATTCAAACGATTATACAGATATTGTTATCATAAATACCTGCGGTTTTATTCTGGATGCAAAGACTGAATCTGTTGAAACCATTCTGTCCATCCTGGATGCAAAATCTCAGGGCTTTATTGAAAAAGTTATAGTAATGGGTTGTTTATCAGAAAGATATAAAGAATCTCTTACTGAGGAAATGCCTGAAGTGGATGGTTTTTTTGGAGTTTATGACCATGAAAAAATTCTGGCTGAAATTGATTCTAAATATTACGAGGGTGAGCTTTATAAGCGTTCCCTTCAGACTCCCTCTCACTATGCCTATTTAAAAATTGCCGAAGGATGCAATAGAAATTGTGCTTTTTGTGCTATTCCCGGGATACGTGGGAAGCAAAGGTCTGTTTCAATCGATGAATTGGTTAAAGAGGCTCGTGAATTGGCCAATAAGGGTGTAAAAGAAATCATATTGATTGCCCAGGAATTAACTTCCTATGGAATGGATATTTATAAAAGAAAGGCATTAACTGATCTGATTTCTGAACTGGTAAAAATTGAAGATTTAAAATGGATCCGTCTGCATTATACTTATCCTTCAGGATTTCCGGTTGATGAAATTATTGATTTAATGAAAAAACACCGGAAAATATGCCGGTATCTGGACATACCGGTTCAACATATTTCAAACAGGATATTGAAATCCATGAACAGGGGCCACGGTGCAGAAGAAATTTACGAAATAATCGAAAAATTCAGAACTGAATTACCGGATGTGGCTGTCAGAACCACTATCATAACTGGTTTTCCGGGGGAAAAGGAAATTGATTTCCAGGAATTAAAAGCTTTTGTATCAGAAATGAAATTCGATCGCTTAGGAGTCTTTACTTATTCGCATGAAGAAGATACTCCTGCATTCAGTCTGAAAGATGATGTACCCGAAAAAGTCAAAATACAGAGAATGGATGAACTGATGAGTTTACAGGAAAAAATTTCTGCAGAAAAAAACCAGGAAAGAATCGGAAATACCTTGCCGGTGCTGATAGATTCAAAAGAAGGTGAATTTTATATTGGCCGAACGGAATATGATTCTCCGGAAGTGGATAATGAAGTCCTGATTGCTGCAGAGGATAAGAATCTTTCAATCGGGGAGTTTTACCAGGTGGAGATTTCCGATGCAACAGAATTTGATTTGTATGGGAAAGTGAGAGAGCAGGGAAATGCATGATTTGAGGAAAATTGTGGCCAGGTCAACCTGCAACATGGCCATATAATTTCATACTGCTAAAATCCTTGTCTGAGAAATGATTAGCCATTGGGTACAGATTTTCCTTTCCGGATAATCTCATAATCAGAAAATATAATTCCCGGAATGGTGGATTATTAAAATGAGACCAGATAGCTCATTTCAACTAAAAACGACCGAATTATTTCTTACTTCCTTCAGGTTTTTTATTCTTAATAACCTTTACCTGTATATTTTCTTTTTTCGTATCAAGGCCTACCGATAAAGTATCTCCTTCGTTTACGGATGACTTTATAATAGCTTCTGCCATTGGATCTTCCAGGTATTTCTGGATGGCTCTTTTTAAAGGACGGGCTCCAAATTGAATGTCATATCCTTTTTCGATAATATAATCTTTCGCAGGAGCGGATATTTTAACCTGGTAACCCAGGTCATGAATTCTTTTATAGAGTCCGGTAAGCTCAATATCAATGATTTTATAAATATCTTCTTTTGACAGGGTGTTAAACAGAATAACATCATCCACACGGTTAAGAAATTCGGGAGCGAATGCACGTTTTAGAGCTTTTTGTATAACTCCTTTTGCGTATTCGTTGGTAGATTCCTGTTTGGATTTTGTATTGAATCCCACACCCGTTCCAAATTCCTTTAGCTGGCGTGTGCCGATGTTTGAGGTCATTATGACAATGGTATTCTTGAAATCAACCTTTCTTCCTAATGAATCCGTTAATAATCCTTCATCCATCACCTGCAGAAGGATATGAAAAACATCAGGGTGGGCTTTTTCAATTTCATCCAGCAATACAACACTGTAGGGTTTTCTTCTCACTTTTTCGGTAAGCTGGCCGCCTTCTTCATAGCCAATATATCCGGGAGGAGCTCCAACCAGGCGTGAAACAGAGAATTTTTCCATGTATTCGCTCATATCAATCCGAATCAGGTTATCT
>CBDUPM010000113.1:0-7701 GCA_965369105.1 uncultured Bacteroidales bacterium
GACATTCAAGGCTGAATTATTAGATAAGAAGTTAAAATTGAAACTTGCCAGGGGCAAAAGAAAAGACAATAATACCGCCAGCATTAAATAAATTCTTCTGTTAGCAAAATGAAGCTCTTTCATAAACACATACCGGTAGATTAATGCAAAAGCCGCAAGCCCGAATATGGTTTTTATTGCGTATAAAATAAACTCAATCATTTTCTTCTTTTTTAAGTTCCTCCAGCATTTTAATTATTTCATCTGCTTCTTTTATATTTATTTGTTTATTATGAGCAAAGAAAGAAACTACCTGCTTGGCTGAATTTCCAAAATAATTAGAGACCATATCATTCATTCTGAATTTTGAATATTCCTTTTTTTGGACGATAGGGAAGTAGCGGTGCGATTTTCCAAATTCTTCATGGCCTACAAATCCTTTGGTTTCCAAAATTCTAATTATGGTTGAAACCGTATTATACGCGGGTTTGGGTTCATCCATTACCCGGATGATATCCTTTACAAACCCCTTTTCCATTTTCCAGAGGATTTTCATGATTTGCTCTTCCGCTTTTGTAAGTTCTTTCATTTTTATGCAATTTTTATTTCCTGTTGCCTGTAAATATAAACTAAATATTTAGTTTATCAACTAAAAAGTTAGGTAAATAACTAAGAAACCAGGTAAGAAAATCGTATCGTTCATAAAATCAATGAAATAAAAGAAAGATTTTCAAGTGTTTTGTGTGTAATTGAGAATTCTTTACACGAATCCTCCGTTTTTCCGGATTCTATTATACCTACTACTCTGTAGCAGATTTAAAATAAGTTCGTACCAGTAATCGAAAAAATCCATACCACGTAGTGGCAATCATAGCATCCCTGTTCGTGTCGGCCTGTGGTATTTTACGCTATTTTCCTTCCCAAAACCCAATACACCCAATCATGAGGGTTTTTCTTATCTGCATTAAATTCTTTTTTTGAAATGATTTCATAATCCCCGAAATTTATTTCAGGATAAACGGTATCCCCGTCCACTACCGTATCAATTACAGTAATATATATTCTCTTCACTATGGCTAAGGTCAGTTTATAAATTTCACCACCCCCCACTATAAAAGCTTCAGATTCACCCATTTTTTTAGCAAGATCAATCGCCTCTTCAACAGAATGAACTAAAATGGCATCCGGTGGGTGAAAATTTTGAGACCGGGAAATGACAATATTTGTCCTGCCCTTCAGAGCTTTTTTATTTGCCTGGTAGTTTTTTCTTCCCATGATTACCACATGACCCATGGTAATATCATGAAAATACTGAAGGTCATCTGGCATTTTCCAGGGTAAACGATTATTCTTTCCAATCACAAAATTTTTAGAAACAGCCACAATGTGGGATAATATCATATTTTGAATTTTATGGTGATGATAAAGAAATCTTTGAATGCAATTTAATAAAAACTAAAAATAAGCCTGTACAAATTGATAAAACCCGAAATTTAATTTAGAAATCTACTTTATAAAACAATGAATATTAAACACATAAGCCCTAATCTTATTTAGATTAAATATTAATTTACTACATGTGATTAAAAACTATATCGCTCTGTTATTTGAATCACAATAAAATAATATCTTTGAGGCCATATATTGTTATATTTATAACAGAGCTTAAGAAAACATAAATACAAACTACCTAAACAAAGCATTATGACTGGAGAAAAAAGTCTTGTTAGAGACCTTGCCAGAAAACACGGAAGGGAAAGAAACAGCCTGATTCCGATACTGCAGGGAATTGTTGAGAAAAAACACTATTTGACTGATGAGGCAATGGTTGAAGTTGCACGGGAGCTTGATATTTCGGCTGCTGATGTATATGGAACCGCTTCTTTTTACACCTTTCTTGACCTGGAAGAGAGAGGTGAATATGTGATCAGGATTTGCAAAACAATTTCTTGTTCAATGAAAGGCAAAAACGAAATCCTGCATACGATTCAGGATACCCTGAAAATTAAAGTTGGAGAAACAACTTCTGATAAAAGGTTTAGTCTTTTGGAAGCAAATTGCATAGGCTGGTGTCATAAAGCACCGGCAATGCTTATAAATGAAATTCCTTACACCGAACTGACCCCGGCAAAGGTTACCGGGATTCTTCAGGAATACATGAAAAAATAATTATAAGATAAAGTATAAAATATGAAAGCTACAAAACTGAAAAGGGTAGACCTCATTTTTGATAAAACCAGTACTAAAGAGGTTCTGACAAAAGCTATCAAAATGAAACCGGAAGAAATAATTTCGGAAGTACTTGAATCTGGTCTTCGCGGACGTGGTGGTGCAGGATTTCCCACAGGACTTAAATGGAAATTTACCGCAGAGCAAAAAGATCCGGTAAAATATATCGTTTGTAATGCAGATGAAGGTGAACCCGGAACCTTTAAAGACAGGGCCATACTGACGGAAGTCCCCAGGAAGGTCTTTGCCGGAATGGCTGTAGCAGGAAGGGCAATCGGAGCCAAAGAAGGTTATATCTACCTTAGAGGTGAATATAAATTCCTGATTCCTAAACTTTCAGAAGAACTTGACTTTTTTCATAGCAGACTGAAAGACCTGGGTTATGATTTTACCATTCAATTCAGACTGGGCTCCGGTGCTTATATCTGTGGTGAAGAAAGCGCCCTTTTTGAATCCATTGAAGGATACCGGGGTGAGCCAAGAAATAAACCTCCATACCCTACAATTTCAGGTTTATTTAATAAACCTACGGTGATAAACAATGTGGAAACCCTGGTTTATACAGTTGAAATATTGGCCCATGGGGCTAAAACCTTCAATGATCTGGGTACCGATGATTCCAGGGGTTCAAAGGTATTTTCTGTTTCAGGTGACACCCCTAAACCCGGAATATATGAACTGGAACTGGGGATGACAGTGGAAAGATTTGTAGATGAATTCGGTGATGGCGATACAAAGGCCGTTCAGGTTGGAGGCGCTTCAGGATTCTGTGTCCCAAGAAAAAAATTCAAGGATACTATCATTGGATTTGAAGGCGTCCCAACCGGAGGATCTATGAAACTTTTTAACAGCTCACGATCAATGTATAATGTTTTACATAATTATCTGGATTTCTTCACAGAGGAATCCTGCGGCCAGTGCACTCCGTGCAGAGTGGGTTGTCAGCAACTCCTTATGGGAATTGAAGCGGTAAAACGCGGAGAAAAAAATTCCCGTTACCTCGATGAGCTGGTAAAACTTGCCAAAACGATGAAAGGGGCTTCGAAATGCGGACTGGGGCAATCTGTTGGAAATGCATTCCGGACCATTGTGGGTGATTTTAAAGAAGAAATTATTTATTAATAAAATATAAGATTGAAAAATCATGGTAAATTTACAAATAAACGGTCTTGAAGTAAAGGTTGATGAAGGTACAACCATACTTGATGCCGCCAAAAAATTAAACTTCAGAATCCCTACACTTTGTCATCATCAGGATTTATGTGTTGCAGGGAATTGTCGTGTATGCGTGGTTGAACAGGTAGGAGCCAAAGCTCTTGTTGCATCCTGTGCAACCCCTGTTAGTGAAGGAATGCAGATTAATACGAATACCCTTCAGGTTCGCGCGGCAAGAAAACATATTATTGAGTTATTATTGTCTGAACATAATGCAGACTGCACAAAATGTTATAAAAACGGACAATGTGAATTACAATCTTTGTCTAACGAATATTCTGTTGGTGATCACCTTTTCATTGACCTGATACATGATATGGAAAAGATGTTGGACATTACCTCTCCCTCTTTGATGAAGGATGATAGTAAGTGTATCCGTTGCCAGAGATGCGTAAGAACCTGTGCAGAACTTCAGGGTGTAAATGCACTGGCGGTAGCCAATAAAGGGGCACACCAAAAGATCAGTTCTTTCCATGATAAACCTATGCATGAAGTGGTTTGTACAAACTGCGGACAATGCATTAATCGTTGTCCTACCGGCGCACTGGTAGAAAGACATTACATAGATGAGGTATGGGATGCGATATTGGATCCGGAAAAACATGTGGTGGTTCAAACAGCCCCTGCTGTGAGAGTAGGATTGGGAGAGGCTCTCGGACTCGAACCCGGACAGCGGGTCACGGGAAAAATGGTGGCTGCTCTGAAACGCCTGGGCTTCGACAGTGTTCTGGATACCGATTTTACCGCCGACCTTACCATTATGGAAGAAGGAACGGAATTGTTAACCAGGCTAAAGCATGTACTGGTGGATGGCAGAACAGATGTTGCTCTCCCCCTTACCACCTCCTGTTCACCAGGATGGATAAAATTTATTGAACATACTTATCCCGATTACCTGAAAAATGTTTCTACATGCAAATCTCCCCAACAAATGTTTGGAGCACTGGCGAAAACTTATTATACCACCCGGAGAAAACTGGATCCTAAAAAGGTTGTAAGTGTTTCAATAATGCCATGTACTGCAAAGAAATATGAAGCGGACAGGCCTGAAATGAGGTCCAGCGGCTATAAAGATGTGGACTACGTCCTTACTACCAGGGAATTAGCCAGGATGATTCGGCAGGCAGGTGTGAATTTTGACAGATTGGGCGAAGAAAAATATGATTCAATTATGGGAGACTCTTCCGGGGCAGCAGTTATTTTCGGAGCTACCGGGGGTGTAATGGAAGCTGCACTGAGAACAGCCTATGAACTGGTTACAGGAAGAGAAGTACCATTTGATAACCTGAACATCACTCCTGTTCGTGGAATGGAAGGCGTACGTGAAGCAAGCGTAAAAATTGAGGGATGCCTGGACGATTGGAAATTTCTTGAAGGAGCCACCCTGAAATGTGTGGTAGCCCACGGATTGAAAAATGCAAGGGAGGTAATGGATAAAATTAAATCGGGAAAAGCAGATTACCATTTTGTTGAAAT
The DNA here is from genome assembly GCA_965369105.1 of uncultured Bacteroidales bacterium. GTDB lineage: Bacteria > Bacteroidota > Bacteroidia > Bacteroidales > JAGLSB01. Next base: position 4,900 of record CBDUPM010000113.1, read on the forward strand.
TATGGCATGTCCCGGAGGCTGCCTGGGAGGGGGAGGACAACCCATTCCAACCAATGCAAAAATCAGGGATGCACGCGCAAAAGCAATTTATGCAGAGGATATGGGAATGGAAATCCGGAAATCACACGAAAATCCGGAAATCGTTGAAATTTACAAAGACTTCCTGGGTGCCCCTAATTCACATAAATCGCACGAATTACTGCATACTCACTATGTAGAAAGAAACAGATACTAAACTACCTCTAAAACGATAAGGCTTTAAAGGGCGATCCGTTAGGTTCGCCCTTTTTTATTCACAGGATTGTTTTTGATAGTCAATATTTTTTAACTTTCAGGAAAATTCACTTTTCCTTTCCTTAAAAAAGGAATCAGTGATTGAAAAATTTTAAGTTTTATTAAACTGCCGATCTGTGATTAATGTAAGCCTTATAAGAAGCAATACTGAAAATGAGGATTATAAATTCCTGACTAAAAAGCTGGATGCAGAATTAAGGCTTAGATTCGGAGATGAACAGGATAAGTACGACCGCTTAAATGTTTTTAAAGAAAGCTATAGCGCAGTAGTAGCAATGGTTGATGGCAAACCGGTTGCTTCCGGAGCCTGGAGAGAATTCGACCATGATTTTATCGAAATAAAACGCATGTATGTCATTCCCGGATTCAGAAAAAAAGGCATTGCAGGAATGGTCTTAAATGAACTGGAAAGCTGGGCACAGGAGGAAGGTTTTAAAGGTTCCGTATTGGAATGCGGAACGGAACAACCGGAAGCTATCGCCCTATACCTGAAACATCATTACGCAGAAACCGATAAGTACGGAGAATATAAGTACTTACCACTAAGCATTTGCTTTCGGAAATTTTTTTAAAGCAGGAACAATCCAATGGATACCATTTATATCCAATATTTTAAAACTAAACTGGGTGAAATGATCCTGGGAGATTTCCAGGGGCAGTTATGCCTGGCTGATTGGCGATTCAGGAAAAGAAGATCGCAAATTGATAAGCGAATCCTGGATGGGTTAAATTCAAGATATAAATCAGGATCAACCGATATAATAACAGAAACGCAAAACCAGATAGAAGAGTACTTTTATGAAGACCGGAAAAGCTTTAGCATACCCTTATTGTTGACAGGATCAGAGTTTCAGAAAAAAGTATGGAATGAACTTCTGAAAATTCCTTTTGGAATTACACTAAGCTATCTGGAGCTTTCTGAAAAACTGGGAGACAAACAAGCCATTCGCGCGGTTGCTTCAGCAAACGGAGCCAATGCAATTTCCATTATTGTTCCATGCCATCGTATTCTTGGCTCAAAAGGTGAACTTACAGGATATGCAGGAGGTCTTGATGTAAAAAGAGAACTACTGAAACTTGAAAAAGTCAATCCCAATCCTTTGCAATATAGTTTATTCGATTAAGTTTCTAAAGGGTTCAATTTGTGATGACACAAATACCCAATATAAATAATGCCTTATGAAGACAACATTCTTTTTATTTTTTTTTGTTTTGATTTGCGGTGCTTCTCATACCCAAGACCTTCCGCTTCTTAAAGTTGATGAAAGCAGAAATTACATAGTAGATTCAAATAATAAACCTTTTTTCTGGCTTGGAGGAACCGCCTGGGAACTTATACACCGATTAAACAGGGAGGAAGTGGATTTTTATCTTGAAGACAGAGCAAAAAAAGGGTTTACGGTTATCCAGACAGTAATTTTAGCAGAACTTGACGGGCTGAGAACCCCAAATGCATACGGTCATTTGCCCTTGTTTAACATGGACCCTGAAAAGCTGAATGAACAATATTTTGAACATGTCGATTATATTTTAAATAAGGCTGAAAGCCTCGGAATGTATGTCGGATTATTACCTACATGGGGAGATAAGTTTAATTTGAAATGGGGAGCAGGTCCGGAAATATTCACACCTGAAAATGCAGGGATATATTGTAAAAAACTAGCAACACGATATAAAAAGCAAAGTAATATTATCTGGATTTTAGGAGGTGATCGGGATGCAGAAAAGGAAATCCATTTTGATATCATAAATGCAATGGCTGCAGGATTAAAAGAAGGGGGAGCCAAACAATTGATCACTTATCATCCTGTTGGAGCAAAAATGGCCTCAGATTATTTTAATGAGAAATGGCTTGACCTGGAAATGTTTCAAAGCGGGCATAACAGCATGACAAAAGAATATGAATATGTTTTGAAGGGAAAAAAAATTCAACCTGAAAGACCAGTTATAAACGGGGAAGCGAGATATGAAAATATTGGAGACCGGTTTTGGGAAAACAAATCCTATGGCTGGCTCGATGATTTTGATGTCCGGGTATCTGCCTATTGGACTATGCTTGCCGGTGCGGCGGGATATACCTATGGCTGTAACGATATATGGCAAATGTACGATGTTCAGCACGAACCGGTTGTAAAGGCCAGAACTGGCTGGAAACCGGCTGTAGATCTTCCGGGATCAACACATATGAAAATCCTGAAAGATTTATTTATGAAATTCCCATGGTATAATCTGAAAATGGATCAGTCTTTTATTTTAAATGAAAATCCAAAAACAGAAGCTTATATGATTTCTGCAAAAGGTCCCGGAAATGAATTCCTTTTAATTTATACCCCAATGGGTAAAACGATCAAAACAGACCTTTCCGGAATGGGATCAGAACCATTAAAGGCTTACTGGTTCAATCCTAGGAGTGGAAAATATACCCTGATCGGAGAATATAATTCTGGCACTCATACCGAATTTACACCCTGGTCCGATGGCCGGGGAAGCGATTTCCTATTAGTTGTT
>CBDUPM010000114.1:0-7615 GCA_965369105.1 uncultured Bacteroidales bacterium
CGGATCGGCCCGGACACAAGATGATAACCCATATTATATCCTCGCCGAGGAAATCGCCTTTCAGTTAACCCAGCAGGGTTACGGGGTTATAACAGGAGGTGGACCCGGGATTATGGAAGCCGGAAACAGGGGTGCTAAAAGAGGTGGGGGAAAGAGTGTGGGAATAAATATTGATCTGCCTTTTGAACAGGCAGAAAATCCATATATTGACAGTGACAAACTTATCACTTTCAAGCATTTCTTTGTAAGAAAGGTCATGTTTCAAAAATATGCACAGGGATTTATTGTTCTCCCGGGTGGATTTGGGACCTTTGATGAACTTTTTGAAGCCTTAACCCTTATTCAGACCGAAAAGATTGGACGTTTTCCCATCGTGCTCATAGGAAAAGAATATTGGGAAGGGCTGGTTGACTGGATAAAAAATGTAATGCTGAAAAAGGAGAAAAATATCAGTGAAAAAGACCTGGATTTATTTATTCTTACTGATTCAGCGGAAGAAGCTGTCGACCACATCGATAAATTCTATTCAAAATATCTCTTAAGCCCGAATTTCTAAGATTCCTTCCCTTCATGTGGAAAACACAGGCTGCTTGTTAATATCTCTGACTAGCAGCCTATTTTTTTATATTATGTTTATCCCTACTTTGCGGTCTAAACTCTGACACGACCATGTTAAACCAATTTCTTGTTTTTATTAGTCTGATTGGTATCTTTTTAGCATCTGTTTTTACAGACCAGGATATCACGGTAAAGCTTGAAACACCAGCAGAAGTTCAGGCAGGGGAAGAATTCGAAGTAAATCTGGTGATTGAGAAAGGAAGTATTCAAAGTTTTTCAAGGTTTACGCAAGAATTACCCTATGGTCTTGTCGCGAAAAGAGTTTCCACTGCGAATGCGGACTTTTCTTTCGAGAATCAAAGATTAAGGCTTATCTGGTTAAAACTTCCTGCAGATGAGAAAATTACGGTGAGTTATAGTGTTTCCGTTCATGAACGTTTAAAGGGTGAATTTGACCTAGGGGGCGAATTTGCTTTTGTTATGGAAAATGAGAGAAAAACCATAGATGTTATCGGAGGCGGAAAGATTAAAATTATCCCTGATCCTGAGATCAGTGACAGTTTACTGGTTGATATAAACGATGCGGAAAAAGTTTTCAAACCCGGACCGGACAGTGAAATGGGAATGGATCGTTTAATGGTAACCCGTACATCGCCGGAGCAGACCGGTAATTACCAGTATACAATTTCCCTGAATATTAAGAAAGGAAACCTACAGAAATTTGCAAAAATTGAAGAATATGTGCCGGATGGATACCGGGCAGTAGAGGGAGACTCAAAGGATGGTATTTTCAGTTTCAGTCAGGGGGTAATTAAAATCCTATGGATGAATTTACCCGATGAACCGGAATTTGAAGTATCATACAGAATTATACCAAATCCGGGAAAATCTGTACAGGACATGAACCTGAATGGAAACTTTTCCTATATCACCGGGAATGCGACAGAGACTATATCCATTTTGAATCTAAAGGATGTCATTGCCAGACAAGAGCTTGCTGAATCACAGGAAATTGAAAGGGAAGTCCCGGAACAAACCAAAGAACTTAGCGACCAGCAAATAGACAGCACAATTATTGCTGTAGCTGAATCAGATGCCCGAACTAAGAATCAAATTATTGTTAAAGAGGAAAAAACACCTGTAGAGGTTAACCGGGGAAATAATCAAATGTTACAGGCAGAAGATGGAATCTATTACAGGGTACAACTTGCCGCCGGTCACCAAAAGGTGGATATAGAAAAGTATTTCCACAAAAGAAATGTAAAAGATGATGTCAGACTCGAATTTCATGAGGGCTGGAGAAAATATACCACGGGATCATTCAGGGTTTACAAAGAAGCCAGGGATTACCGGGTAATGATCTGGGACACTACTCCCATTGACGATGCATTTGTTTCTGCTTACGATAACGGTAGAAGAATTACCGTTCAGGAAGCCTTAATGGTAACAAATCACAAATGGTATCGTTAAAAGAAAATAAAATGTTTGTATATTTCTGAAATGAAACGACTGTTAATCCTGCTTATTGGTTTCACAGCATTTTCTATTGTGCTTAATGCCCAGGATGAAGATATTGAAAATCTCCTGAATGAAAGAGTTGTAAATGAAAATCCGGTTTACAAACCAATGATCGGACTGGGATCGGGAGTTTTTAATTTTTACGGCGATGTCCGGAATAATTACAATAATCCGGTTAACGGAAACTTTGGTTACAAATTCAATGTGGCCACCTACCTCGATAAGCAGAGATATTTGCGTTTGAACTTATTTTTTCTTTATGGTGAGATCTCTGCCAATGAGAGATCCCTTGAAGATCCTCTCAGAAATTTAAATTTTCAAACCGATATTGTGGATTTCGGAATCAATTTTGAGTATTCCTTTCATCACCTTTATAAGAAGTCAAGTTTCATTAAGCCCTTTATTTCCATTGGAATAGAAAATCTGCAATTTACACCCAAGGGAGATGTTTTTGACAGCTACGGACAAAAATATTATTATTGGACAGACGGGTCCATAAGGGATATAGCTCAAGGTGAGCTTGAACTAAGTACTTTTTTAAACCGGGATTTCAATTATGAAACTGATTTGAGACAAAGGGAGAGAAAGGAATTCGGGCTTGGCGATTATTCTCAGAATTCTTTATCTATCCCAATTGACCTGGGCATAAATTTCAAAATTTCAGACCGGGTGAATTGTAAACTGGCAACTTCTGTTCATTATACCTTTTCTGATTTTATTGATAATGTTTCCTCATCAGGAACCTCTGTTCCGGGAAATTCAGGTAATGATTTTTTTCTGTTTAATTATTTTTCCCTGGATTTTGATTTATTCTCCGAACCCAAGGAACTTATTATTGAAAAGATGTTTGCGGAACTTGATTTTGACGAAATTATGTTTGATGATGAGGATGGTGATTTTATCCTGGACCCGGAAGATGAATGCCCCGGTACCCCATATGGAATTGCAGTTGACACACTGGGTTGCCCATTGGATCAGGATAAAGATGGCATAGCTGATTACCTGGATAAAGATAATTTTACACCGGAGGGGGCTTGGGTTGATGCGGATGGAATAGAAATTAGTGAAGAAAAATACCTGGAGTCACTACTTTCAAGAAATGAAGCCATGAACCGGCAGGAAGTTAAGGACTATTTTGAAACGATTGGAAAGGGTTATATCAGGAAAACGGTTGCTGAAATTCCAGATAAATTTAAGGTTCTGGATGCAGATGAAGACGGTTATATTTCATTTGAGGAATTACTGCTTGCTATAGATAATTATTTTGATCAGAAATTAAATCTCAAAGTGGAGGACATCTACGAATTGAACAACTTCTTTTTCAGTCAGTAAGAAACTACCTTTCCTTATATTTGTGCAACCTGTCCATTTGTCTTTTGGCATCTTTTTGCTTTATGGTCTCCCTCTTATCATATTGTTTCTTTCCTTTTGCGAGACCGATCCGGAGTTTTGCATAACCTGTATCAGAAAAGAATAGTTTCAGACTTATGATGGTGTTTCCTGATTCTCTTGTTTTTCTTTCCAGTCTTTTAATATCTTTCCTTTCCAGCAAAAGTTTTCTTTCTCTTTCAGGATTATGGTTGTTATAGGTGCCAAATTTGTATTCGGCTATTTGCATTCCCCTGACATATATTTCACCATCCCTGATAAAACAATAGGAATCGCCCAGGCTCACCTTTCCGGAGCGAACGGATTTTACTTCCGTTCCTGTTAAGACAATTCCGGCAGTAAACTTTTCGAAAATTTCATAATCGAAATAAGCCTTCTTGTTTTTTATATTAATCTTATTGTACATGGGTTATCTAAGGGGTCCCAAAGTTAATAAACTGATCAATTAATACATCATAAATGCTATTGAAAACGAATGTTAAAAGAGTAAAGCTTAGGATCATAATCAGGGACGAACTCAACATAAACGGAATTTTCCGTTCTGGTTTCAATCCGGCAAGCTTCTCAAGTCCCAACCAGAAAAGGTAAAAGGAGTAAAATCCTGCAATAGTTATAAAAATCAGATCGGGGAAAATTTTTATAAATGCCAGGCAAATAAATAAAGGAGCATGAGAATAAATTACCAGGTTAAATATCTGATCGGAATTCGAGTTGGAATTTAATGCAGTGGCCAGTTCGAATATCAGCCATCCTGCCAAGTATACTTCCAGAAATATAATCAGAAATGAAATCAATGAGTTTAGAAATATAAAGGCGATGGAATAGCTATCTTCCACATCCCCAAAAATCAAATTTCCTAAAATGGATGAAACTGCAATCAGCAGCGCCATTGGAAAGAGATAATTAATGATAGCTTTCCTTCTGTTGCTGCCTTCATCTGATATTTTTGACCAGCCAGTGCCAGGATTAAAAATGATTATTCGGGTCTTATGATATAAATTTATTAAATTCATCCAGGTAATAAAACAGCTAAAACTGTTATTTCGTATTTCTTTTGTACAAAATTCATGCAATAATAAACATTTGGAGATAGAAAAAAACATCCTTTTTTGTGTTCTTGGACCTACAGCCTCCGGGAAAACTACATTTGCTGTTGAAATTGCAAAAGAATTTGATGGTGAAATCATTTCAGCAGATTCCAGACAGGTATATCAAAATATGGATATTGGAACCGGGAAGGACCTTGGGGATTATCAGTCAGGAGAATTGAAAATACCCTACCATTTAATTGATATCGTGGCTCCCGGAACAGAATATAATGTGTATCAATATCAAATGGATTTTGTAAATGCCTTTAATTCTATATTATCACGGAATAAACTACCTGTACTATGCGGAGGATCAGGGATGTATATCGAGGCCGTTTTAAACCGATATGAATTAATCCGTGTTCCGATTAATGAAAAACTCCGAAAAGAACTGGAAGATAAAGATTTAGCGGAATTAGCCCGGATCCTTTTAAATTACAGAAGTCTTCATAATACAACAGATATTAAAATAAAAAAAAGATTGTTAAGGGCCATTGAAATAGAAGAATATTATTCCAGGAATGAAAAAGCCAAAAGAGAATATCCCGAGTTTTCAGCTTTTATTACCGGGATTTTGTATGACAGGGAAACCCGTAGAAAAAGGATAACTGAACGATTAAAATTCAGGCTTGAAAATGGTATGATCGAAGAAGCCCAGGATCTTCTGAATAAAGGTGTTTCGCATGAAAAATTAATTTTTTATGGCCTGGAATATAAATATCTCAGCTGGTATTTAACCGGAAAAATAACTTACAATGAGATGTTCACCGGATTAAATACTTCCATTCATCAGTTTGCAAAAAGGCAAATGACCTGGTACCGGAAGATGGAAAGGAATGGTTTTGAAATAAACTGGATTGACGGAGAACTTTCCATGGAAGAAAAAATCGCACGGGCTAAAACTTTGTTTCAGGAATTTCAATTAAAAGTAAAAGGGAAATAGGCATAGACAAAAATATTACCCAATACAAAGAATAAATTCACAATCGTAAAAAAGATATTATAGAATTGCCGTTTCTTTTTTATTCTTCTCCTCAGGAATATTGCCAGGTTGGGAATAAAAAAGGACAATACTATAATGATATAAGAAATCGTCAAAAAAATATCATTTCTCAATAAATCAGCATCTTCAGGGACATCCCCATAAAATAAAATCAGGAAGGCAATTACAAGAAAAGAAATGAGGTAGGCTAAATAACTTAACTTAAGGGAAATCGTACTGTAAGGCCTTTTTTGATGCATTCTGAAAGGCTTTAACAGTATAATCGAAACAACAATTAATATAAGAAATACTGCAATAAAAATAAAGTGTAATAAAAAATTGGTAAAGCCTTCCATTTTCTGACAATAGGTTTGTAAATCAAATATAATAAAAAAAAATGGTGATTCTAATTAAGAAAACCGGATACCGGGCCAGGAGAATTATAAACTTTTTTTTTCAAACCATATATTACGAAACAGTTCTTTGGATTCTTTAACTGTATCCCTGGATAAACTATGAAATTTAGTTTTATTATTTGGAGATGCAGTTAAAGAAACCAGAGAATTCTTTTTAAATCAGATTATATTATTTTAAATACTTATCAAGCCATCCAAAAAACTCCCTTTGCCATAAAATGGCATTTTGTGGTTTTACCACAAAGTGGGTTTCGTCAGGGAAAACCAGTAGTTTACTGGGCACTCCGCGAAGCTGAGCGGCATTGAAGGCCTGGAGGCTTTCGGTATAAGGGATACGGAAATCATATTCACCCGTAATAATTAAAATAGGAGCATCCCATTTATCCACATAAAGGTGAGGGGAAAACTTATAACTCACAGGTTTTGGTTTTTGCCAGTAAGCTCCTTCATAATCGTGGTTTACAAAAAACATTTCTTCAGTAGCGGCATACATGGATTCAAAATTGTATATACCACAGTGAGAGATAAGAGCTTTAAATCTACCCTTATGATGACCTGCAAGATAAAATACCGAATATCCGCCATAGCTTGCTCCAACTGCTCCCAGCCTGTTTTCATCTATAAAATCCTCCTTCGAAACTTCATCAATAGCACTCAGATAATCTTTAATATTTTGTCCCCCGTAATCGCCTGAGATTTGTTCATTCCACTCCGAGCCAAAAGTCGGCAGACCTCTTCGGTTAGGTGCCACAATAATATAGTCATTTGCCGCCATAATCTGGAAATTCCATCTAAACGAGAAAAACTGACTTACGGCAGATTGTGGCCCTCCCTGGCAATATAGCAATGCAGGGTATTTCTTTTCAGGATCGAAGTCGGGTGGGTAAATCACCCAGACTTTCATTTGTTTTTTATCTGTGGTTGTTACCCATCGTTCTTCCACTTTACCCATATTTATATGATCATAAATATGTTTATTTACCTGACTCAGCTGAGTTTCTTTTCCATCTGGTTTATTCACTTTGAACAATTCGGTAGCCATAGAAATGGACATTTTTTCAGCGCTGATAAAGTCTGAACCTAAATGAAAGTTGGTATAATTATGATCTCCTTCTGTTATTTGGGTAATTTCGCCTGATTTCAAATTTATTTTTGCCAGCTGGTAGGTAGCTTCAATTCCGGTAATAAAATAAATATTCTCATTATTTTGGTCCCAAACAAGGTGTTCCGCATCCTGGTCAAAACCTTTGGTGAGGTATTTCGATTTTTCTGTCTCAAGGTTCATCACAAACAAACGGTTTTTGTCCGCTTCATAACCCGGGGTTTCCATACTTTGCCAGGCAAGCATTTTACCATCATTGGAAAAAGAGGGATACTTATCATACCCGGGCATTCCTTTGGTAAGATTTTTAGTTAATTTATTCTCCAGCTTGTAGAGGTAAATATCTGAATTTGTACTCACCGCATAATCCTGTCCTCGCATTTTCTTGCAAGTATAGGCTATGTATTTTCCATCAGGGCTCCAGCTGATTTCTGACTGGTCAAAATACGGAGAAAGCGGGGCATCCCAGGGTTCATCCTGCATAATATCTTCACCTTCCTGCAATTTCCCATCCTCCATTGAAGCAATAAAAATATGGCTGTATGAATAATCATGCCAGTCA
>CBDUPM010000115.1:0-7537 GCA_965369105.1 uncultured Bacteroidales bacterium
AATTCTGTTTCTTTCATAAATAAAAATTTGTCTTCTGAAATTTTAGCCGGATACTTTACTGACAATACAGGCCATTTTCTAATTGAAGATTATCAGACAAATATAAAAAATAAATTTCCCGGGACTCAAATCCACTCAATGTTCATGGATATAAAAAATTCTGGTAATTATAAGAATTGGGGCACTTCCGGACTGATATATGACAATTTAGATTGATTTGATACTATCATTGAAAAACTTCAATAGGAATTATTTTCTACCTTTACTAAATCCCGAAATAAGAACTATCTGCTAATTATAATAATTATGAAAAAGTTTATTTCCTTTAAAAATTACAGAAACACTAAGATATTTGCTATTCTGCTCGGATTATCAGCAACTATTTGGTTTCTGATCCGGGTGATCCCAAAGCCCAGTCGTGCTTTTTATCCTTGTATGCAGGCAGCAGCTCCTCTGATGTCCACATTTATCATTTTTCTTATCGGGATCAGCACTTCTGTTTTTTCTTTCAAAAAGTTTAAATCTAATATAAAATCAGCCCGGTATGCCTTAGCAAGTATTTTCCTTGTCTTATCCATATTATCTTTTTCATTCCTGATCCTGAAAGACACTAACCCGGGTTTTGCAGCAAATCCTTTTGGCTTAAATGAAGAATTCCCGGTTGATTCCAACGATCCTGTTGGGGAAGCCAAAGGTTTATTTCCAGGAAGAGTTGTTTGGGTAAAAGATGCGCGGGCTACCAATGAAAATTACGACCCGAATTCAGCTGGTTCTGATTGGTGGATATCCAATAATAACACGGACGAGGAAGTTGTAAAAGCAATGCTGCGGACTTCCGTTTTAAAGTATACTGAAGAAACCAATATTAATACTGCCTGGGATAAGATCTTCAGATCCTTTAATAAGGATGCCGGCAGAGGTGATGTGGGATATCAGGAAGGTGAAAAAATCGCTATTAAAATCAACCTTACCAATGCAGGTACAAATATGAACGCACAAAGAATGAATGCTTCTCCCCAATTAATAAATGCGGTCCTTCATGAACTTACTGTAAATGCAGGAGTAAGTCAGAATATGATTACCCTGGGTGATCCTTATCGTGATTTCCAGACCAAATACCTGAGCATGGTTAAAACCAAATATCCGGATGTCATTTATGTGGATGGTGACGGTGGGGGTACTTCGGTTACTGTTCCATCAGCAGATGAAGTCCTGGTTTTCAGCGATAAATATAAAAAATCCACCCTTCCGCAACATTACCTGGATGCCAGCTATTTTATTAATATACCCTGCCTGAAAACCCATAATGAGGGAGGAATTACCCTGATTGCCAAAAATCATCAGGGATCGTTTCTTGAAAAAGGGGATCCCCCTAAATCACAATTTGCCATCGACATGCATTACAGCTTACCTAAAAACAGTCCGGGAACCGGAAATTACAGGCATACCGTCGATTATATGGGGCATAAAGATACGGGAGGCAAAGGTTTAATTTATATTATTGATGGAATCTGGGGAGGTGAAAACTGGTCAGGATACATTAGTAAGTTTGTATCGGATCCTTTTAACAACGATTATCCGAATTCCATCTTTATCGGACAGGATCCGGTTGCGCTGGAGTCGGTCGGATTTGATATTTTATTTGAAGAATATGCCCAGGATAACAACAAGGAACCCTACCCGATCGAAATGAAATTTGAAATTGCTGACTATCTTTCTCAATGCGCCAGCAGTGACTTCTGGCCATTTGATATAGACTATGATCCTGAAGGTGATGGTAGCTTGCTGGAAAGTCTGGGAGTATTCGAGCACTGGAATAATGCTGTTGACAGACAGTATTCCAGAAATCTTGAAACGGGTGCAGGGATAGAATTGATTTATGTGGATGGTGAACAAGTTGGTATAAAAAATAAACTGAGCCAGACATTGGAACTTTCTGTAAGTCCAAATCCATTTTCAGATTACACCCTTTTCAGCATACCAGGTGAAAGTAAGGAAAATTCTAAATTACAGATTTTCAATCTGAAAGGACAATTAGTCAATGAGCTTGATTTCAGTCATGTAAATCAGCTGAGATGGCATGGGGAAGACTTTTCAGGGAATAGCCTTGAAAATGGAATTTATATGTACTCCCTGGTGGAAAATAATAAGCAACTTGGAAAGGGAAAAATAATTATCAGGAAGTAAATTCATTTAAAATGAGAAAACCTGGACTTTGTCACCTGATAACAGGTGCTGCGATAATTCTATTGACTGTAAATTCCTGTAAAAAGGAGGATACTGAAGTTAAAATCATACCCGACTTTAACGGATTATCTGCCTTTGTTATTGATGAGGAAGGAAACAAGATCATGGCCACCGGCCAGGCCATATATGTATTCGATGGATCAGAATGGTCCAGTCTCGAAATTGACAGGGATCAATTTTTGAACATAAACGAAATAGAAATATCCAATGAAGGTGAGCTGGAAATTTTATGGATGGCCACCAATGCCGGATTATTAAATTATAATGATGGTTCTGTGCTGAACACAGCCAACAGTCCCATTGGAATTGATAATATCGACCACATAAACATACCTGACCAGGATAAAATCTTACTCACAAACCAAAATGGTGTCTTTATTAAAACAGATACGGGCTGGTACACAAGTACAGGTAAAAATGATTTATTCCTGGATTTTGAGATCACCGGAATTGAAACCGCTTCCAACCTCTATACCTATGTTTCCACAAATGGAGGTGGAATAGGAAGGTTTAAATATGACGTGGATGGAGTAAGCGGGGAAACGATTATGGACAGCGACTGGACTGATCTTGAAACCAATGTCATCAATGATGTTTTTGTTTACGACACGGTCCAATACTATGCGACCGATAAGGGTATTGGCTTTCACTTCAGTGAGTATACAAAATGGGACTGGCAGATCTATACCCGTCAGGATGGCCTGGTGTCGGACACTGCGCTGACGATAAACAGGGATATGGAAGGTAATTTGTGGATAGGAACCTATAGGGGAATAAGTAAGTTTAACGGGGAAGAAAGCTGGGAAAATTATACTGTGAAATCCCATAATATCATCAGTGATACCGTATCTTTTATTGAAATCGATACCGATGGCAGTGTATGGATAGCCTCACCCCGGGGCTTATCGCAATTTAAAAACAATTCCTGGACTAATTTTACTCAATAAAAAAATGGTAATGAAAAAATTGATAGTAACCGCTATCTTGCTAACCGGGTTGATCCTGTCTGGATTTGCTCAAACGATGCAGGATACGGTTTTTAATTATTATACCTCCATTCCTGTTACTATAGACGGGCAGGCAAATGAAGATTGCTGGCTGGTTGATGACTGGCGTCCCATTGAACAGGTTTGGATTCCATATAATGCCAGTATGAGCCCGGGAGATTTTGAAGGAAAATTCAAGGTTTCATGGGATGAAAATTATTTGTATTTACTGGTTGAAGTGGTGGATAACATGCTTTCAGATGATCATTCTGATATTTTACAAAACTGGTGGGATGATGACTGCCTGGAGGTTTTTATTGATGAGGATCGTTCGGGTGGCGATCATGAAAGAAATAATAATGCATTTGCCTACCATGTAAGCCTGTTTTATGATGCTATCGATTTAAATTCTTCCGGAAAAGGGGTGAATTACAAAGAGAATCTCGAGGTGGTAATGGATACCATCGGAGAAAATACCTATTTATGGGAATTGGCTATAAAGATGTATGATGCCTCCTTTTCTCCTGCCAACCCGGAAGCCAGCAGAGTGCTCCTGGAAGATGGCAAACTCATGGGATTTAGCCTGGCCTATTGTGATAATGATGAATCCTCCTTAAGGGAAAATTTTATTGGCTTTATGAAAATGCCTTCCTCCAATGCAAATGACAGCTATAAAAATGCGGATTATTTTGGACCGATGTTGCTTAAAAAAACAAATAATACCCGCCTGAGGGAGTTTAAAAAGGATATGGATGTGGACATTTTCCCCATCCCGGCAAATGAAATCCTGAACATACGCCTGAATCAAACGAATTCCGGATATAAAGAATTATCCCTTTACTCCATGGACGGAAAACTTATAAAATCCATTCGCTTTAATGAAAGTTTTATCCGGGTGGATACCGAGCCCTTATTAAAAGGCAGTTATATGATTCGCATCAGGGATGGAGAGAAAATACACACTCAAATTATTTCAAAGCAATAAGCCCGGACCCCGGAACAATTCAGTAGTTTTATAATCAAATTCAGGCAATTTTTATTAAGAAACAAAGTAAGTATATTGCAAAATTCTTTTAGGCTTTTTGTATGAATAAAAAATACATAGGTTTTTTTCTTGGAATTATTGTTTTTTTATTAATCCTCCTATTGACAGACCTGGAACCCGGAAAACCAGAGGTTACGGCTACCCTGGCTGTCGCATTGCTTATGGCCATCTGGTGGGTCTCAGAAACAATTCCCCTTGCGGTGACGGCCCTGTTACCTATAATTTTGTTTCCTCTTCTTGGTGTTCTGGACGGAAAAGCAGTATCTGAAACTTACATCAATCATATCATTTTTATTTTCATCGGTGGATTTATCATGGCACTGGCCATGGAAAAATGGAATCTTCACAAAAGAATAGCATTAAAACTCCTGGTCTGGATAGGAGTAAGTCCGGGCCGGATTTTACTGGGCTTTATGCTGGCCACTGCTTTTCTATCCATGTGGATTTCCAATACTGCCACTGCAATGATGATGATTCCGATTGTTATCTCGGTGGTGATGAGCCTGGAAGAGAGTCTATCCAAAAATCAGGTTTCAAAATATGCAGTGGGTTTATTTCTGGCGATTGCCTATAGCGCTTCTGTTGGAGGCATGGCAACACTGGTAGGATCTCCAACCAACCTGGTTTGCCCCAAAATGCTAAACCTGCTTTACCCTGGTTCACCGGATATAGCCTTTATCGACTGGTTAAAATTCGCATTACCGGTATCTGTAATTATGCTGGTAATGGTTTGGCTGGTAATTTATACCATTTATAAACCCGGTAAGAAATGGAAAAATGTTGACTCCGGGCATTTTAAAAAACAATATAAGGAACTGGGAAAGCCTTCCTATGAAGAAAAAGTGGTATTTGTTCTGTTTCTCTTTCTTGCACTGCTCTGGATTACCAGGACAGGAATAGAAATGGGCAGAATTACCATATACGGCTGGGCAAAATTATTTAAAACACCTTCCTACATAAATGATGGAACGGTTGCTATTTTTATTTCCGTATTACTTTTCATTTTTCCGGCAGGGAAAGGGACGGGAAAACGCATAATGGACTGGAAAACAGCACAAAAACTACCCTGGAACATTGTCTTGTTATTTGGAGGCGGATTTGCACTGGCACTGGGTTTCCAGGAATCCGGTCTTGCCATCTGGTTTGGTGAACAGCTGATCTGGACAAAAAATATTCATCCCTTGTTCATTCTTCTGGCCGTCATAGGCCTGATGTCATTTTTAACAGAACTGACATCCAATGTTGCCTCAACCCAGATGTTGCTTCCCGTATTTGCAAGCCTGGCTGTCAGCAGCGGAAATAATCCTCTTCTGCTTATGATCCCGGCTACTCTTGCCTCTTCCCTTGCATTTATGTTACCCACAGCAACCCCTGCCAATGCGATCATATTTGGAACCAACAGATTGTCTATTAAAACTATGGTTAGAACAGGTTTCCTGCTGAATCTGATAGGAATCTTAATTGTGGTCGTACTGACCTGGCTATACGGAATGCAGGCAATTGGAATTGAAGCCGGAATTATTCCATCCTGGGCAGAATAATTCATTGAAAACCCTTCTTAGAAATCAAGCTGATTCAGGCTGGATATGGACTAATCCCTGGTTAGCCTGCTTCCCCACCAATTATTACCCGGATCAAAATCGGGGGAAAGGAAATGTAATCTTTGTTTTTCCAAAGATTTCCATTTTTCATTGAAAACCCAATCAAGGTATTGCTTTTCTTTTAAACTATCATATTCGGGATCAGAAACAGGAAACCGGGCTCCAACAGTCTCCAGATAAGTAAACAGCTCTTTTTTAAGTGCTTCAGCCAATTCCTGGTTCTCCTCAATTACATTTTCACTTTCACTGATATCCCGGTTCAGGTTATAGAGTTCATCCCTTCCGTCCTCATAAAAATGAATCAGTTTCCATTCCGATCTCCGAAGGATGGAACTGGGTTCTCCTCCCTGGTTTCCATAATGCGGATAATGCCAGATCAGGGTTCTTTCCGGCAGGGTTTCGTTCTTAAGCAAGGGTAACAGGCTTTGTCCGTCCTTATGTTCGCCGGGTAATAATTCAATCCCGGTTAAATCCAGTATGGTTGGGTAAAAATCAACTCCTGAAACGGGTTCATCACATATTTCTCCATTATGGTTCATCCAGGGAACCTTAATAAAAAAGGGTTCTCGTATTCCTCCTTCAAAGGGGGTTCCCTTTCCGGCTCTCAGGGGTTTGTTGGAGGTGGCAAAAGCATCCCCTGCTGCCACTCCCCCATTGTCAGAGGTGAATATGACAATGGTATTTTCATCCAAACCAAAGGCTTTGAGAGAATCCAGTATCAAACCAACCGCATCATCCATTTGTTCCACAAGTCCCGCGTACACAGGATTGTCCTGCACATTTCTGATCGGAAGATACTTCCCCTTTTCAAATCCTTCTTCCCTTATACCGGATAATTCAGCTTTATTCCGGTACTTTTCCCATTTTTCTTTTGTAGTCTGGATAGGACCATGTACCGCATAAAAAGAGAGATATGCAAAAAATGCTTTGCCGGTCTTTTGAGGATGATTATTTTGAATGAAATCTGCCGTTTCCTTCGCCAAACGGATGGATAGGTTTTCCCCCTCAACTCTGTTTGGCAGGTTGGGATTTTTATAGGGTGAAAAGTATCCTCCCATCGGAGATCCTGCATCCCAACCTCCAATATTTACATCAAAACCATGATCTTCCGGCCAGGAATCTTTAGCACCCAAATGCCATTTGCCTGCAAAAAAGGTCTTATAATCATTTTCCCTCAATGCCTCCGGGAGTGTATATAAAGCCGTATCCAGATTATGTACATATTCTGCTGGCAATAGTTTGTTAAAGCGCTCATGGCTTCTCCAGCTTTCACCGGTTTTTGCCCCTATCCAATCCGTTATCCCGTGTCTTGCCGGAAACTGACCTGTTAAAAGGCTTGCCCGGGAAGGACTGCATACCTGGCAGGCTGCATATCCATTGGTAAAAATCATGGACTCCTGTCCCAGCTGGTCGAGGTTAGGGGTTTCATAAAAATTACTTCCGGAAATACCCATATCATGATATCCAAAATCATCAGCAAGGATAAACAAAACATTGGGCTTTAATTCCTGTTTAACAGAATTTTGACAGCCAACCAGAATGGAAAGAATTCCAATTCCGGCTGTCCTGATTAAAACCGATTGAGCCGGGGTATTTTTCAAGGGAAATTAATTTTATTTTATTTATTTTCAGGTATAGCCCTCATCTTAAATGTAAGG
>CBDUPM010000116.1:0-7522 GCA_965369105.1 uncultured Bacteroidales bacterium
CAGGGATGATTATGGAGAGTTTGGGTTGATTCATTTCGCTAATCTCAAATTGAACAAAGGATAAAAATAGACATAAAAATTAATACCTTAAATTATAATTCAGCATAGTTATTAGTAATGTATGATTTTATTTTAAACTGCTATTTGTTTAGCAATGGAAACAAATCTGATTCCTTACTTCATGATAACTTAAATAAATCGGACTTGGTATAAGCTAGATATATGCTTTAATTTTCCTATTTATGAAACTTAGCATTGTCCTGCCTGCATTTAATGAGGAGGCAAATATAGCTTATATTACTTCTGAATTGATAAAGACTCTTTCTGAATCCGCTGATTCACTTGAGATTTTATTTGTTGACGACGGTAGTAAAGACAATACATGGAAAGAAATTCAGGAACAAAATAAAAAGAATAAAAATGTCCGAGGTTTGCGTTTTAGTCGGAATTTCGGGCATCAAATCGCGGTTTTAGCAGGATTAAAGGAGTCAACCGGAGATTTTGTTGCGATTATGGATTCTGATGGGCAGCATCCCCCTGCTACAGTAATTCGCATGCTTGAAGAGCAAAAAAAAGGATTTGATATAGTAAACACAATTCAAAAATCCAATGCAGATGCAGCCTTTTTCAAAAAGATAAGTTCGAAACTTTACGCAAAATTACTTAATTACCTTTCTGATGTGGATATCAAATTTGAACATTCCGATTTCAGGTTAATGTCAAGGAGATCGGTAGATGCTTATCTGGAATTAAATGAACAAAACAGGTTTTCACGTGGATTAATGAGTTGGATCGGGTTTCCACAGACATCAATAGAATACGAAGCAGTTGAGAGGTTTGCAGGCGTTACAAAATGGAGCCCGAGAAAATTACTTAAACTTGGAATAGACGGTATTACTTCATTTTCATCCAAGCCGCTTAGATTAAGCTTTACTGTTGGAGTAATTGCCATTGTCATTGGTATCCTTTATTCTATCTATGCAGTAGTGGTATATTTCACCGGAAATACAATCCCGGGGTGGCCTTCCCTTTTAATAACAATCCTTTTATTAGGAGGATTTCAATTATTTACTCTTGGGATAGTGGGTGAGTATATCTCACGAATTTTTAATGAAACCAAAAGAAGACCACACTTTTTTATTCAGGATAAATGTTAAAAATCAGACCAAATTTTACAGGAGGACTAATTACATTCGCTCTGAGTTTCCTTATTATTTTTATTTTCTTTTTTGATATTTTTAAGGAACCAAACCTGCATCTCTTCGCTCCACATGGAGATGGAATGAAAAGCACTTTCTGCAGCTTATACCATATTGAATATGATACCTCATTCTGGAAAACGGAGGCGATGAATTACCCCTATGGAGAGTCTGTTTTTTTTACCGGAAACCAGGTTTTTCTTACCAATTTTATAAAACTTACAAAAAATACAATTTTTGATCTAACACCTTATTCAATAGGTATTTTCAATATCTGGCTTTTACTCTCATTTGCGATAGGAAGCCTGGTTTGCCATTCCGGGAGCAATATTAATTATTTTTCTATCTCCACAATGGGACCGTTTAGGAGGACATTTTAATCTTGCTTACGCCTGGGCTTTTCCGATAGGAATATATTTAATAATTGAGTTTTATGA
This sequence comes from uncultured Bacteroidales bacterium, assembly GCA_965369105.1. Taxonomy (GTDB): domain Bacteria; phylum Bacteroidota; class Bacteroidia; order Bacteroidales; genus JAGLSB01. The sequence goes on from CBDUPM010000116.1 coordinate 1,637, forward strand.
AAAAGCCAAATTCAGAATCTCATGGATTATCTCCATATTTATGTTTATTCTTTGTGGTAAGCATCTTTACTTTTTAGTCCTGAATGGTATTTTGATTGCATTTGTATTTACCAGGCTGTTTTTTTATGAAAATAAAAGATTCGGAGGAAAAGGAAAACTCTTAATACATTTTGGAATTCAACTTCTTTTGCCTTTTGTATTATTTAGTTTATTTACTTCATTTTATGACCAAAATATTGACCGCACTGCCTATCCTTGGGGATTTTTTCAGAGTGTAACACGTATTGAAGGAATTTTCCTGCCTCTTAAGTTACCTTATGGTCAATTTATTTCCATAAAGGGATCATTAAAAACTGTCGCATTTGTTGGTCTAATTCCGGCATTGATGTTTATATTCATAAAAATAAGGATGGTTCGGGTAGGGATAAATAGAGGATTTAAAGAAAGTTTGAACCTAACGGGAAATCCCACTTTAAATTTATTATACTGGGGAGCCTTTTTAGCCTTTTTAATATCTCTTGGAATTCCGTTTACCCTGGGACTTGAAAATCTATTAAATTATACGGGGCCTTTCAGACAATTCAGAGCAATAGGAAGATTTATTTTACCCTTTTATTATTTATTGAATATCCTGAGCATTTTCTTTCTTCATAAATGGTTTTTTCAATCAGGTAAACAATATCTTCAAGTAGTTGTATTACTTTGTTTAGTATGGTTTTCATTTGATGCATATCTGAATGTAAAACATGCCTCCAATGCTTATATTAACAGATTTGAAATTTTATCCTTAGAAAATTCTGCTAAAGGAGATTATGACTGGGTTGAACGGCATAACTGGGAAAATTACCAGGTTTTAATGCCTTTACCATACTTTCATATTGGTTCTGAGAATTATTGGATTTCCGGGAATGCGGGAAATCATGTTCCTTCCTTTATTGCCTCATTAAAGACTGGATTGCCACTAAATGCAGTAATGTTGAGTCGTACTTCTATTAAAGAAACGCTTAAGAACATTGAATTGGTAAAAGAACCAGATAATATCCGAATACTGGAAGATTTAAAAGATCAGAGACCCTTTTTACTTATTTCAAGCAAGGGAATGGGATTAAATCCAAATGAACAAAGACTTGTTCAAAAATCAATTCTAATTGATGAAAACTCCAGGTTCAGAATTTTAGAATTGAAATTGGATTCTCTAAAAACTATTCAGGATGAATATGAAATGGAAATCAGGTCTAAAGCAAAAAAGATTATAGAATCCGTAAATGGAAGGACTCCTGTTTTATTTGCAGATTACAATGATTTAAAAGAAGGGATGTATATAGCTTCCATTAAAGATAAGAGCTATATGCATGAGGTGAAACTTATTGATACAGGATGGTATACGGTATCTTTCCATGCCTGGGATATGGATAAAGATCTCTGGCCAAGAACCAGGTTTAACCCAAATCAGAAGATTAAATTCCGTTACGTTAATAAGGTGGCAACAAATGGAATTATGAAAATTGATAATTTCCTTTTAAGAAAATCAGATGAGGATATTCTTCAATTTCATAATGGAAAATACTACCTGAATAACAGAGAAGTATCCGGTATCGAAAAAGAAAGCACTAATTAGTTTTTTACTCTTCATGAATCCTGGATAAGCGGATAGGTGAATTTTCCCATCTTGTCTCAAATCTCATAAGGACTTCTTCCCCGGGATAGGGACGGTCCCTGTCATCAAAAATATAACAACTTCCGGGTGTGGGATCTCCGAAATGAGTATGAATGATCTGATTGTTCTCTCTCATCATATAATAAATGCTTTCTCTTGAAACCGGTGAAATGGGCCTGGTCTTTATTTCACATCCTTTGGCAAGTTTAGCTGCCTTCACAGCCTGCTCTTTCTGTAATACCGTCCGGCTAATGGCATGTCTTTCGGGTAGAATAATAAAGTTAAATCCAATTCTGAGCAATAAAAGGAAGATCAGGGTAATTTCTATTCTTAATCCAGGCTTCCGGTGGAAAAAATACAAAGATATAAAGCTGATTAGCAGGAAAATAATATATATGAGAGCTTTATTAAACTCATAAGTGAAATCATGCTTAAAATATATCCATGAACCTATGGGTATGGCCAGGATAACACCATAAAAAAGGATAAGTGAGCTTGTTTTCCATAATTTATTTCCAGGCTGTGAATTATAATATTGATTGATGATCAGAATTAGCAATAGCGGGTATAGCATAAAAATATACCGGGGATAACTTTCTACTGAAATCCAATAAACCGGTATATTGCCAAGAAACACAAGTCCCAGGTAGCTTAAAAACTTATCTTTCCTGATTCGGGAATAAAAGGATTTTTGAAAAAGAAAAATCAGGAAAACCGACCAGGGCACAAGGTGCAAAAGTTGCTCCGGAGGAAAGCTGAAGAGATGCCCGATGGTTTTCCACCAACCATGTTCAACAAACGTGCGCTTGGTGGATTCGCTGACAAGGGTGGTAATATAACTGCTGTCAGGATTTAGTTTCCAGGCGGAATAATAATAGGTGCCCACCAGGAGGATGAACAGTCCTAAACCCGCCAGGTGGGGGATACGAAAAAGTTTTTTCCAGTTATCCAGGTAAATAAAAGCAATTACAAGTGTAATTCCCTGGAACAAAACAGTGGGTAAACCTTTCATTAAAAAAGAAGCGGAGGCTAATAAATAGGAGAGAAGAAAAAGGGTATAGTATTTTTTCTTTTGAATAAAATGGTAAATAAGAATGAAATTCAGGAAGATTATGGCAGAATAACTCAAGTCGATCAAACCGGCCATGGAATCATAAAACAATATTCTTCCGGAAGTAATAAATACCAGTGAGCTGGCAATCGCAATCCTGTTTCCCAGCTTTTTTTTAACCGACAACCAGATCAATAATCCGAATAATAGCAGAGAAATGACAGCCGGGAGTCTGATTATAAGCTCAGAATTATTTCCGGTAAGTTTAAACATCCCTAACAGGATCCAATTGTACAGAGGGGGTTTATTAAAGTATGGAACACCGTTAATAGTTGGAGTAATAAGGTTTCCTGATAAATCCATCTCCATGGAAACTACGGCCCGGGTCGCTTCATCGGCGATCAGGGGATTCAGGCCAAGATTTATAAGCAAAGCCGGAAAGAGGAGAATTAAAATTACTCCAATTAATATCCAATAATATTTACCGGCATTTTGGGTCATTAAGTGTCCGTAAATAATCGCATGAAGACAACAAAAAATTATTTAGAAATCGGAGAAGCAAAAGCCGCCACATCCTTTCCGGTTATCTGTTTATCGCACAGAATAATCAATCTTTCCAACACATTCCTGAATTCCCGGATATTTCCTGTCCATGTTATCTTTTGCAATTCCTGAATGGCATCTTTGGTAATTTCTTTTTCAGGCATCCCATATTCCTGGCAAATCAATTCATTAAAATGCCGGGCTAATTCAGGGATATCTTCGGAACGTTCATTCAGATCAGGTACATGAATCAGGATAACACTCAGCCTGTGGTAAAGGTCTTCTCTGAATTTATTTTCCTCGATTTCCAGTTTCATATTTTTATTGGTAGCTGCAATAATCCTGACATTGACATTAATATCCTTGTCGCTGCCCACCCGGGTAATTTTATTTTCCTGAAGAGCCCTCAGAACCTTAGCCTGGGCTGATAGGCTCATATCACCAATTTCATCCAGGAAAAGCGTTCCCCCGTCAGCCTGTTCAAACTTTCCTTTTCGTTGTTTAATAGCTGAGGTAAATGCTCCTTTTTCATGGCCGAATAATTCACTTTCAATCAGCTCAGAAGGAATTGCAGCACAATTCACTTCAATAAAAGGCATGTCGGCACGTTCTGATTTTTCATGCAACCACCTGGCAACCAGTTCTTTTCCTGTGCCGTTACTCCCGGTTATCAATACTCTTGCTTCTGTGGGAGCCACCCGCTCAATCATTTCTTTTACCTTTGATATGGATTCGGAACCTCCCACCATATCATAGGTTTTGCTAACCCTCTTTTTCAAAACTATTGTTTCGGTAATCAGGGAGGACTTATCCATTGCATTCCGTATCGTAATTAAGAGACGATTCAGATCCAGAGGTTTTTCAATAAAATCGTAAGCGCCCTTTTTAATTGCCTGCACCGCATTGTCTACACTTCCATGACCGGAAATCATTATTACCTGTGCATCCGTACCTTTTTCAAAGATCTTTTCAACGACCTCCATTCCATCCATCTCCGGCATCTTTATATCGCAAAGGATGATATCATATTTTGATTGGCTGAACATTTCGAGGCCTTCAGTTCCGCTTGCTGCAAGATCAACTTCGTATTTTTCATATTCCAGTATTTCTTTCAGGGTAGTGCGAATACTTCTTTCGTCATCAATTACCAATATTTTAGCCATAAACGGATTATATATTTAATAGTTCAGCAATTATTCCCTCTTTCAAAGCATAATCTGAGAATAAAATCTTATTGATTTTACATTCCCGGATAGTAAAATTAACAAAAATTGAAGCAAGTACGATCATTTCAACCCGGACAGGTTCCATTCCTTCCATCACTTTCCTCTCTTTCAATGTGGATTTCAGGAGAACTTCGTGCAATCCTTTGAAATCTTCACCATAAATTTCTTTATCAATTGAATTTATTTCAGGATATTTTGCAGGTAATTTTCGGGAAAGTAGTGCATAAAAAGTTTCAAAGGAACCGGATGCGCCCACAAGGGTATTGGGTTTATATTTCCTGACTGCATCAAACAAGGAAGCTAATTCGTGATGGAAAAATTTTTCAATTTTTTTCACAGTTTCTTCTTTAACCGGGTCCTCCGGATGGAATTGCTCAAGCATCCTGGCCATACCCAGTTTATAGCTCTCCTTCCAGTAGATTTTTTGATTATCGCATATAATAAATTCATTGCTTCCGCCGCCAATGTCAAGGATTAAGGCTTTTTCCTGTCCCAGTTTACAGGATTGCCTGACCCCCTTATAGATCAGCTCGGCTTCCCGGTCGCCCGGGATAATATTAACGTATAAATCGTATTTTTCCCTGACAAGTTTCAGAAAGGATTTTCCGTTTTTTGCTTCCCTTACAGCTGAAGTTGCATAGCCATATATTTTTTCAGCCTTAAATTCTTTTATTATTTTATAATGCTCTTCAAGGGCTTTCATCCCTCTTGCCATAGCTTCATCCGTAATCACTCCCTTGTTTATTCCGCCTTCACCCAGCTTGACTGGCTGCTTGGAGCTATGCAGGTATTTTATATTTTCAGGATCGCTGGTATCAGAAATTAAAAGATTGAAGGTATTGGTTCCAAAGTCCAGTATGGCAATTTTCATCAGTAAATTTTTTTATAATCTAACTTTTGTAACGGAGCCATTTCCATAGCTCTTTATAGTTTACCTTTTTCCCATACATTAAAATTCCTGTCCGGTATATTTTTCCGGCCATCCATACCGATCCAAGAAATGTCAGAATAAGAATTGCAGCTGACAGGGCCAATTGCCAAACCGGGGGTTCAAAGGGTACTCTGACCATCATTACAATGGGTGAAGTAAGAGGGATCATACTGAACCAGAAAGCAATGGGTCCTTCAGGATTCTGGATCGTATTAAGCATAACAAAAATCGCTATAATCAATGGTACGGTTACCGGTAACATGAACTGTTGTGTGTCTGTCTCATTATCCACAGCTGAACCAATTATTGCGAAAAAGGATGCATAAAGCATATATCCTCCGATAAAGTAAAACAAGAACATACCGATTATTAAACCAAAGGGTACAGTCTCCAGTTTTGAAAAAATCTCAGTGGCAAATTCTATATTTTCTGCACTGGTTACCCCTTCCGGTATTTCTCCTGGTGCAGCGGACATGAT
>CBDUPM010000117.1:0-7489 GCA_965369105.1 uncultured Bacteroidales bacterium
AAGAAGCGGGGAAGAACATTACAGTGAAAATATCGAAACTACCAGTTTTATTGCTTCTCCGGTGGCAGCGGATGGTAAAATTTATCTGGTCTCGGAAAACGGTACTGCTTATATTGTAAAAGCAGGCACCAGCTATGAACTAATAGAGGAAATGTCGCTGGGAGAAGTTTCACTGGTAACCCCGGCTATAGTGGAAGATATGATTATTTACCGGACTGCCGGGCACCTGATAGCTGTGGGAAAATAAAGCTTATATGACTGAATACCCTGTGTTTTGACCATAGCGAAAAACCTTCCGCGATCTCCTCACGAATGGGATTCTTTACCCCCTTTGTGCACTCTGCGTTAAAATCTTCCAGGGATATTCATTGTCCGTAAACACTCCGTGCATCTCCATGCTCTCCGTGCCTCCGAGGTATTCTTCCCATACAACTTATGTTTTAAACGCGGAGAACACTGAGTTTTTTTGGTATTTCGTCAGAGTCCGCAGAAGGGACCCTGAGGACAAATGAGAACTCTGATTTGATGATGATGCTTTTATTTATTCCAGAAGGGCCAGAGAATAGGCCGCCATTTCAACATTGTTACGCACCAGGAGTTTATTGCCCACCACTACCGGGTGACTCCAGGTTTTTCCATCCAGGGCCTTCATACGGAACAGCTCATTGAATTCACCGGGATTTGCTTCTGTCAGAATTATTTCTCCTTTTTCTGAAAGGATCAAAAGTAAATCCTGATCGGCCAGCAGAACGGCAAAACCTGAACAGCGGTTTCCCTTCCATTTACGGGTTCCGTTTTCGATTTCAATGCAGGTAATATTGGGACCAAAAAAACCATATGCATGATCTTTATGAATAATCAGGTCATAAAAGTAGGGTTTAAGCCGGTTGGTCATCCATCTCTCCTTGGTTTCCCAATTACTTCCATCCAGTTGAGCTGAAAATCGATATAAATTCTGCTCCATGCTGCCATCCCCCAGTAAAAGATCTCCTTCCTTACTCAGTGCCGGCTGGGTAATAGGACCTCCCGACCAGGGAATATTCCAAAGTAATTTTCCTGACCGGGGTATATAACTGTTCGCTCCCCTTCCATTCAAAAATAAAACCTGGGGAATCCCGTCCAATTCGACCAGATGGGGAGAACTGTAACTCTCTCCTCCCTCCGATGTATTCCAGAGAAGCTCACCGCTGTTGATATCATATCCTGCAAGTCGGCTGTTAACTGCAACCACCAGCACCTCATTTACCACAAGAGGAGAGGCAGAAATTCCCCATCCGGGGATAACCGCATGGGTATCCTCTGCAGCGTTCGTGGACCAGACAAGCGATCCGTCAGATGCATCCAGCACATTTAATATTCCGGTAGCTCCCATGCAGTAAACCCTTCCCTTTTCCAGGGTGGGTGTTGCCCGGGGACCAGCCCCGGCATGGGAATCCCAGAAACGGGCGGAATCCTGGTGCATCCACACGGCCTTCCCGGTATTTAAATCGTAGCAGCTGATCATTTCAAAATCACCTCTTTGTTCCTGGGTATAGATAAATTCTCCCCACACGGCAAAAGATGAGCATCCTGGTCCTACGGGATGCCTCCATAATTCTACCGGTGGAAATTCCTTCCAATTGGTTTCAATTTGAATACCCTGAATAATACCATCCCTTTCGGCACCTCGGAATCCGGGCCACTCAGGTGCCTTTTCAAAATCAATACTTAATGCAGAAATACCCGGATTTTGCTTTTGTTCCTGCAAAAGAAGCTTTTCTTCTGCTGTCAGTGACCATCGCCAGTGGAAATCGTTTTTTGCATCTCCCGACATTCCATCTGTACGAAGGAGAGTCCAAAATGCAAATGAGATGAAAATGGTAGCGCTTAAACTGATCACCCTTGCTTTCCCCGTTAAATTTCTTGTCAGGACAGCCCAGGCTACAAGAGCAAGGCAAAATATAGGGATGGAATTGAAGAAAAACATCATTCCCTGCATAGCTGTGGAGATGGATTCATCTAAAAAACGGAAGCTTAGAATTATCATAATTACCATTAATAAGGAACCTCCCCAGCGCTCCGGCTTTGGAGCTTTACTAAAAAATGCCCACCATATTATAATTGCTGCTCCGAAAAGCATCCCACCAAGGATCCCGACTTCGGAAAGGTTAGAGAATACTGCAGGCAATCCGAAACGGACCAGCCATTGAAGAAGCAATAAGAATATCCCAGGCCAAAGAATTAATTTTTGAACCTTTTCAGCATTTTCCGGATTTTTCATGGTAGATTTTGTTTTTTGGTTTATTTGAAGGTTTGTTATTTATTCCCGGATAATAGGTGCCAGGAAAATAATTCATAAACATTTAAAAAAACGATTCAGAGCATTAATATGAAGCAAAGCACAAACAAGTTATGACATTTAATTTTAGCATCAAAAAGTGCTGATTTTGAAATCCGGAAAATAACGGCCTGGATCAGACCAGCTAAATCATAGATAAAATGTAAAGCTTTTATCCATTGTATCTGAAAGGAAGCTACTTAAATCCGTAGTTGATCCTAAATAATTTTTATCACTACTTTCCCTTTCACATGGCCCTCTTCCAGAAACTTAACAGCTTCGGCCGTTTTTTCCAGGGGATAGATTTTATGGACAAAGGACTTTATTTTCCCCTTTGCAAGCAATTCTTTTATAATAAGAAGGTCGGCTTCATTAACCTTAGCCACCATGGTACCCATATTTTTATTTCCGAACATAGATTTGAACATCAGTCCAATAAGCCGTTTTACAGATCCCCCGGCAATAAAATACCTTGCTCCCGGATTCATAATTTTCTTGTAATCGGATGATGAGCGATAAGCAGCAATATCAAGGATCAGGTCAAATTTACGACCTTTTTGAGTGATGTCCTCTTTTGTATAATCCACCACATAATCGGCTCCTATTTGCCGGGTAAATTCCATTTTGGATGTACTGCAGACAGCAGTTACTTCGGTTCCAAACCATTTTGCAAGCTGAACTGCATAGCTTCCCACACCCCCAGAGGCTCCATTGATAAGGACTTTTTGTCCTGTTTTTATTTTACCGCTATCCCGAAGAGCCTGCAAAGCGGTTAATCCTGCCATGGGCGCAGCTGCTGCCTCTTCAAAACTAATATGGGAAGGTTTAGTGACAAATTTATCAGCGTCCACACAGACATATTCCGCCAGGCCGCCATACCCTCCTTCTCCAAAAATTTCATCTCCAATTTTAAACCGGCTTACATTACTTCCGGTTTCCTCAACAATTCCGGCAATATCAGCCCCCAGAACGGGATGTTTTGGCTTGAAAAGTCCCCCTCCCATCAGGCGGATTAAAAACGGGTCTGCCCTGATATGTCTCCAGTCGTATGCATTCAGAGAGGTCGCATGGATCTTTAATAATACTTCATTCTCTTTGGGTTTTGGTTTTTCAATCTCCTTCATAAATAAAACATCAGGAGAGCCAAACTTCTCATATACGATTGCTTTCATGGTATTTATTTTTGTTTTCTTGCAATTACAAAATAATTAGGCGGGTTGTAATCCAGTTCTTCCGTATACAGAATTTCAAAATTCTCTTTGGTAATGACATTTCTTATGTCAGGTGAATCTAAGATAGTCATATATGGTAGGACTCTCATCCGGCTCAGAAATTTGATTAAAAGATTCCCCGGTTTCATTGCTCCCGCCATGCAGGCTGTTGAAGAAATAAATATCCCACCGGGTTTCAATAAATGATGAATCCTTCGGATGACACTCTCCTTGTCCTTCAACAAATGTAAAATATTTAATGCAAAGACCAGCTCAAATCCTTCTTCCCTGAGACTTACATCATAAATATCCGAATGTAAAAAGGAAATGTTCTGAATATTTTTTTGCTTTGCTTTTTCCCCTGCCCTCTCCAACATTCCCTTGGAGGTGTCAAGTGCGATAAGGTTTTTTACTTTTGAAGCAATTTCTATACTTATCCTTCCAGTTCCGCAGGCAAAATCCAAAACCATTGTTTCACTGTCCAGGTATGGGGCTGATTTCTCAATAATTCTTTTGTACGATGGATCATACTTATCGGAGATATCATCATATCTCAGAGATTGCTTATCCCAGAATTTTACAGAATGCGCCATTAGATTAATAAATTTCCCAGATTAAAAGCTTCATTGATTCCCCGCGTACAGAAGAATTTTATATTTCAGAACTATAACTAATTATTTGATCCTTATATCTAAATCGTCAATATAAACCTTTTCCCCGGAAGGATTGTAAACATAAATTTTAATTAAATCAGCCTTTTTGATGCTTTCCGGGATGGGAAAGTTCCTTATATACTTTGTCCAGGTATTGGTTTGCTTACTAAATTCCTTCAAACTGAATCCGTTCCAGAGATCCTGAATCTCCTTCCCATTTGCCTGAACCACTAATTGTGCATCATGATTTAAAGATTTCTGAAACAACCAGAACTCAATTCTTATGGTATTTTTTATACTGTCCGGTATTACTTTTAAAGGATATTCGAGGGTAATACTAAAATCATTTCCCTCTCCTACCGCAGAAGAACTATTACCCGAATATGCCATTCCTGTTGTAATTGTGTGTTTTTGCGGCCAGTCTGTATCATTCTCACAATCGCTAAAAAACCTGGTTATGAAATACTCTTTATAGTTTACTTCTTTAAAATGATCCCCGTGCCAGATTTTTAGTGCCTGAGCCACATTTGCGGCAATCACCTTTCTGCCCTTTTCAGCATAGTGTTCTGTTGTCCAGTTCCGGTCAATAAATTGTTCATCCTCAACTTCATTGAGATTATTAACCACCAGCACTCCCCTGCGGCTATAATAATCTTCCAGGATCCTGGTATTCTCGTTGATCATATTGATTAAATCACCTCCAACCAATTCAGTGGCTTCTTCTGTATTTTCAGCCAGGAGATTAAATACCAAATTCCAACCCCGCTTTTGAGCCAGCTTAATTATATCATCAAAATCATGAATCCGCGGGTTTTTTAGGGTATCTAATTGAAAGCCATACGTTTTTATATAATGACAGGCCAGTTGCGTTTTGGGATCATCATAATTTCCCTTTTCATCTGCTATCCCCCTGTTTGCCATCCAGTTATCCCATTCAATAACATTTTTAAACTGAAAATCATAGTCCAGATCAAATTCATCCCTTTTCCATTTTGCTTTAACCTCTTCCATTCTTTCCTTGTCTGTTTTTATATCATAAGCTTTAAAGGAAAGTAAAAAACGGTTTAGCAATGGAGGATAGGGTTTAATAAGAACCATACTTTTCTGAAGGGGAGTTTCAAGTTCAGAATAAATCCATTGGGCATTGAATGATCTCAAATTTAAAGTGACGATAAATGTCTTAACCTTATTCTCTTCAGGGATATTTTCCATGAGAACTTTAAAGATACCGGCATGACTTGCAGGTTTGGTAATGTCATAGGTATTTAATCCGGGATAAAAATCGCCTATAAAATGAGATATCCCGCGTTTATCTGTATCATCTCCCCTTACCGTTATATTGGATGATTCCCCAATATATATTATATCGGCACTGTCAGGAATGTTTCTGACCAGATTGATTAACTCTGAGTGGTCCTGAATATCCTTTTCATAAAACCATCTGGAATAGACAATATTTGACAGAACCAATACAATTAGCAGTAACAATATTTTAAAAGATAATTTCTTAAACATGTCCATTCCCTAAAATTGAAAATAAATAAATGGGAAATTTTCCACCCCTGCATAAACAATCACACTGAAAATTAAAACCCCGTAAATCGCCCATCTTCCTATCATTGGTAAACTACCTATCCAGGTATCAAATCGTTTGTTATACAATAAAATATCACTTAAAATAAACAAGAGAAAAAACAACCATATGAAATTTGGAATAAGCAGGGAAGCCTGTGAAACTCTGTCAAAATTAAGTATTAGTTCAAAAATATTTAATGCCTCAGAAAAACTTGAACTCCTGAAAAATATCCAGATAAATGTTACCAGCACAAAGGTTTTAAGTGCAAGGATTATGTGACCCAATGAATAGGCCGAATAGGAGTTTTCGATTTTAAACAAGGTGTTAAATCCTTTTTCGAGTAAATAAATTAGACCGAATAAGGATCCCCAGATCACGAATGTCCAGTTGGCTCCATGCCAGATTCCGCTGACTATAAAAACCACAAGGATATTAAAAAGCCAGCGGAAGATTTTTACACGATTCCCCCCCATGGGAAAGTATACATAATCTCTGAACCAGGTGGAAAGGGAAATATGCCATCTCTGCCAGAATTCAGATATATTTTTAGCCAGATAAGGTGTTTTAAAGTTATCCATAATCCTGATTCCCATTATTTGTGCACTTCCGATTGCAATAACCGAATAGCCATAAAAATCGCTGTAAATCTGAAATGAATAAAATAAAATTCCTTTTAAAATATCAAATGAGGAATAATCCTGAGGTGTAGCATAAATTTTGTCAACAATTCCGGCCAGGTTATCGGCAATAACCATTTTTATAAACAAACCATAGAGAATTAGGCGAAGACCTTTAACCAGGTTGTCATAATTAAAGCTGTGTTTTTCCCTAAACTGCGGAGCCAGTCTCGAAAAGCGTTCAATAGGTCCGGCTACCAGCTGAGGAAAAAATGACACATATAATGCAAAATACCCTAAATGCTTTTCGGCTTTTTGCCTCCCGAAAAACACATCAATGGAATAACTAAGAGTCTGAAAAGTATAAAAGGAAATTCCTACGGGCAGGAGAAAATTCATTAATGGAACCTGATGGTCTATTTCAATTTTATTGAAGAGCAAATTCAGGTTTTCAGAGGCAAAATTGAAATACTTAAAGAAAAACAATAAACCCAGATTTGTACAAAGACTTAATATTAAAAATGGCAAGCGGGATCTTTTATCCGGGAGCTTTTCCATAAAAATTCCAGAGCTGTAATCTATCAGGGTCGATATAACAATCAGAAAGATATATTCAACCTTCCAGCTCATATAAAAAAAGTAACTTGCTGCCAGCAAAAGGACCCATCTGTATTTTTGTGGAATTAAAAAGAAGCTGATGATAACCACTGGCAGGAAAAGAACAAATTCAATTGTATTGAAAAGCATAAAATAATCGTTTTACTTACAGGCCCGAAACCTTGCTGTTTTGGTTGTGTTCACTTTATAAATTTCGGAAATATAGTGGTATCTTTCTTTAAAAGAATAATTTATAATTTTTATTAAAAATGGAATATTAATTTCCAAAGGACCATAAAATTATTAAAAATTATGTATTAGCCAATTTTAAAATTGTATTCCATTTCACATGCTCAAACTGTTTTATATAATTTCATATGGAATAATCCACAGGGAAAAGGGGTCTTTCAATTTCTCATGAATTATATAATAATGAAATAATAATTTAAGCTGATTCAGATTTCAGTCTATGAAAGATTTCCTTCGAAAAAAACACTCGATCAGCTGCTAAGTGAAAA
>CBDUPM010000118.1:0-7484 GCA_965369105.1 uncultured Bacteroidales bacterium
CAGGAAGTTTTCCTCCTCCTGGTCAATTCTGGATAGAACTAAAAATCAAAAGGTGTAAGAATCTTTTTTTCAGGGATAATCATGGAAAGAACCATTTCCTTGTTGTTTTTGATTACTATAAGCAGCTGGATATTAAAATGCTTTCCAAAAATGTCGGCCGGGGCAGCCTGAGCTTTGCATCGGGCTGGAGACTGGAAAAATATCTGAATTTAACACCCGGGTTTTTATCTGTTTTCGGAATATTAAATGACCAGGAGAATCATGTAAAGATTATTATAGATAAGGATCTGGATCAGGCAGAAAAACTCAGCTTCCTGCCAAATACCAAAGGAGGAAGTTTCATTTGCCTTGATTTTAAAAATCTGGAAAAATTTGTTAAACTATCCGGGAATGAATATAAAGTTATCGAGTTGGGGGAATAGCCATGCCCGGAAAGAGGCTTGCCCCGTTGTATGAATCTGAACCCGGGGGGTAAGGAATATAGGGATAATAATTTCTTCGGTCTTTTCCGGGTGAGAAACCGGAACCCGATACCTCTAAAAAGATAGTCAACGCACCCAGGGTACCGACCCCAGGTATAGCAACCCCAGCAACAAAAGACAGGTCTCATGATTTCGTAGTCTGTGGAAATATGTTCCTCTGATTTGCTTCTGCACCCGGCATATTCCAGCATAGAAAAAACCCGGGGCTTCCTGCCAAACTTAGAGTTTTCCGTTCCCTTAATTTAATTATATTTGTACACATTTTTTTAATAGATGAAGCACATAAGAAATTTTTGTATTATCGCTCATATTGATCATGGGAAAAGCACCCTGGCAGATCGCTTATTGCAATTTACAGGCACGGTTTCCGAACGGGATTTTCAGGACCAGGTATTAGATAATATGGACCTTGAAAGAGAGAGGGGAATTACCATCAAAAGTCATGCAATCCAAATGGATTATAAACAAAATGGTGAAAAATATACCCTTAACCTGATTGACACCCCCGGTCATGTCGATTTTAGCTATGAAGTTTCGCGTTCTATTGCTGCCTGCGAAGGTGCCTTACTGGTTGTAGATGCCACACAGGGTATCCAGGCACAAACCATTTCCAATCTTTACCAGGCAATTGACCATGATCTTGAAATAATTCCTATTCTGAATAAAATGGATATGGAGAATGCCATGCCTGAGGAAGTGAAAGATCAAATAGTGGATCTCCTGGGTTGTCAGCGGGAAGACATCATTGAAGCAAGTGGAAAAACGGGTTATGGTGTGGATGTAATCCTTGAAAGAATCATTGAGAAAGTTCCCTCTCCACAGGGCGATCCGGATGCCCCATTCCAGGCATTGATATTCGACTCTGTATTTAATAATTTCCGTGGTATTTTTGCCTATTTCAGAATCCTTAACGGGTCTATTAAAAAAGGGGACGAAGTAAAGTTTTTTGCTACGAAAAAAGAATACCATGCTGATGAAATTGGTGTTCTGAGAATCAAAACCGAACCCAGGAATGAATTAAAAGCCGGCGATGTGGGTTACATTATTTCCGGAATTAAAACATCCAGAGAAGTAAAAGTGGGCGACACCATTACCCATGTGAACCGACCGTGTGAGAAAGCGGTTGAAGGATTTGAAGACGTGAAGCCTATGGTTTTTGCTGGAATTTATCCTGTAGATGCCGATGATTATGAAGATTTAAGGGCATCCATAGAAAAACTGCAGTTAAACGATGCCTCCCTGACTTTTGTCCCGGAATCGTCGGCTGCTTTGGGATTCGGTTTTCGTTGTGGTTTTCTGGGACTTCTGCATATGGAAATTATCCAGGAACGTCTGGATCGTGAATTTGATATGGATGTAATTACTACGGTCCCCAATGTTTCCTATAATGTTTACGACAAAAAAGGGACTAAAACCGAAGTTCATAATCCTTCCGGCCTGCCTGAAATAACCCTGATTGAAAGAATTGAGGAACCCTATATTACCGCTCAGATTATTTCCCAGGCCGATTATGTAGGGCCCATTATGACCCTTTGCCTGGAGAAAAGAGGAATTCTGAAAAACCAGGTTTATTTGACATCCAACAGGGTAGAATTAACTTTTGAAATGCCACTGGCTGAAATTGTATTTGACTTTTATGACAAGTTGAAAAGCATTTCAAAAGGATATGCCTCATTTGATTATTATACTTCCAGTTTTCAAAAGGCAGACCTTGTCAGACTGGATATTTTACTTAACGGTGAAATGGTAGACGCACTTTCAACTTTGATACACAGGGATAATGCCTATGATTTTGGGAGAAGAATGTGTGTGAAGCTGAAGGAACTTATCCCGCGACAGCAATTTGATATTGCTATACAGGCTGCCATTGGAGCAAAAATCATTTCAAGAGAAACGGTAAAAGCAGTTCGGAAAGATGTTACCGCAAAATGTTATGGGGGAGATATCACCAGAAAGCGCAAACTCCTGGAGAAACAGAAAAAAGGTAAAAAAAGGATGAGACAGGTAGGGAATGTTGAAGTTCCCCAGACCGCCTTCCTGGCTGTCCTGAAACTGGACTAATATACTTGCATTATTTTTTGGCTACAGAGAATAAAAATTCTACTCCTCCTTCTTCCCGGTTCCTGACAGAGATCTCGCCTTTGTGGAGTTGAATAGCATTCTTTACTATTGCTAATCCCAAGCCTGTACCTCCGGCTTCACGGGTTCTTCCTTCATCAATCCTGTAAAAACGTTCAAAGACCCTCTGAAGATGCTCTTCGGGAATTCCTACCCCGGTATCAGTGTAGCTGAAATAATAGAACTTGTTATCTTCCAGATACTGTTTTATATGTATTTTGACTTTTTCACCTGCATAGTTAATGGTGTTTTCAATCAGGTTCTGGAAGATTGAAAATAAAAGACTGTCATTTCCGGTAACTGCCAGATCTTTCTTTATGTCTAACTTAACGGGAATCTCTTTTTCCTTTAACCTGGAATCCAAATTTTCTATGACATCATCTAATAAGGGCCGCAATAATACCTTTTTAAATTCAAACAGATCCCCGGCTTCCTCAATATTGTTCAGAAGGGAAATGTCATTCAACAGATCGTTCAACCTTTCACTTTGATTATAAGCTCTGTCTATGAAATATCTTTTCTTTTCTTCTTCCAGATCCTGTGTGTTCATTAATGTTTCAAGGTAGGCTTTTATGGATGAAAGCGGTGTTTTAAGTTCATGCGCAATATTGGAGGTTATTTGCTGTTTAAGAAGCCTCCTTTTTTCAGGTTTGGTAATATCACTAATCAGAATTTCAAAACTTTTATCTTTGAAAACTATCCCCTGAATATTGAAATATTTTTCATTTTTTGATACCATGAGATTGAAATGAGGCAGGTCTTTTGGATTAATTTCCAGGGTTGAATCAAGGTAATTATCAATCTCATTAATGATGGGTTTCAGTTCCTCAATTTCAAACATCATCTCGGCAGAAATGGAGGATTTGGATGATATCATATTGATATACTGGATGAAATGACTGTTGGCCAGTAATTTCTTTTTCTCAGAAGAGAAAAATGCTATCCCTTCATTCAATGCTAAAAGATGATTGAATAACCTCTCCTTTTCTATTGTTAATTCATCTTTTGCCGATTTAAGATTCCCATAAATCTGGACAATTTGTTTTTGTATATCTCCGAATTCGGAATCCATAAATTCCATATCCGGATCAATATCTTCATTTTTGCCTGCTGCGATGGCGAAATCCCTCAGTTTATTCACAAAGTCCCCCAGGCGGTTTGTCACCAGGTAAAGTAAACCCCACATAATAAAAAACATGGCAATCATAAAAAATATGAATATTCTTTCCGTTTTAAGAAAGTTCTCCACATTTATATCATAAACAACTGCAAGCCTGATAAAATAATCTTCATAGTTCCTGGCAAAATAATAAAAATCCTGGCCTGTGGTTTCAGAATGCCTGATATTCCCTCCAATGACAGAATACAATGCTTTTTGAACTTCCGGTCGCATCAAATGATTTTCCATATTTTCGTAATCTTCTACGAAATTATCATAGAGTACATTTCCTTTATCATCTATTAGGGTTACCCGGGTATTTGTATCCGGAAATAATAATGAAATGTTTTCCAGACCCGAGAAATCGGATCCTTTCCCGAGATTATTCACTTCAATAAAGCGATTCACAAATCCAATGGAATTGTCAAGCGTACTTTCCAGTTGTGATATACGATAATTCTTTTCCCGGTTAAACTGAAATCCGAGGATTAAAATGGTAAAAAAGCTAAAGGTCAGGAAAAAGTATATAAAAATCCTCTGCTGATATGATTTATGTCTGAGTCCCACTTCTGTATATTTTTCTAAGTTTGCATCTAATTCAGGATTTATCTTCAAAACAATATCCAAATCCTGTACGTCCTATAATTGCAGATCCATATTTTCCAATTTTTTTTCTTAATCTGGTTATATTAACATCCACATTTCTTTCAGTCACGATAACATCATTGTTCCATATTCGGTTAAGAATTTCCTCTCTGCTCACATAATTCCCTTTATTTTTTAAAAGGAACGCCAGTATTTCAAATTCTTTCCTGGTAAGTTTCACCGGTTCCCCATCTATTAAAAGATGTTTACTCTTTATATCGAGAATAAGGCCAGAATGTTCATAGATAATCGATGTTGGATTTATTGAATTACGTTTCAGGACTGCCTTGATTCTGACCACTACTTCTTTAATGGAGAATGGTTTCCGTATATAATCGTCTCCACCAACATTAAAACCCGTAATCATATCATTTTCTGTATCTTTGGCAGTTAGAAAAATTATAGGAATATCCAGTTTTTTTTCGTTTCTCACTATATCTGCCATTTTATAACCCGACATTCCACCCATCATGATATCCAGAAGTATCAAATCGTAGTCTTGAACCGGCAATTCAAGGGCGTTCTCAGCTGAGTCGGCCATATCAATTTCAAAACCTTCGCTCGAAAGATTAAACGCAAGAATCTCCCGAAGATCTTTCTCGTCATCAACAACTAATATTTTGGGTTTATACTCCACCTTACTTAATGTTTGTGATGCCTAATATCCTTTCCATCTATTGAATAGATTGCCGCTTCGGCAATGTTGGTCGCATGATCTGCAATTCTCTCTATATCAGACATCATTCCCTTTATAGCAATAATACTCATGAGCAGATGTTTATTGCTTTCAGCGGTTTCGGTTTCAGCTATAATTTTTTTAAGAATTTTGCTGTTCATTTCATCAAAGACCATCTCATGGTTTAAGGTCCAGACAGCATACTCCCTGTCATCATTAATATATGCTATAATTGATCTTCTTACCATTTTTATGCTGTGAATGGTCATATTATGTAAAACAGAGATCAACTTTTCATAGGCTTCAGAAGTTTTTATTTTGTCAATGAAATTAACAATATTTAATACCAGGTCACTCATTCTTTCAAGGCTTATCACTATCCTGAAACAAGCCATTAAATTTCTTAGTTCGGAAGCGACCGGTTGGTATAATACGATAGAATTTACTATTTTCTCGCTTATCTTCACTTCTTTTTTATCTACATTCTTTTCGTTTGACAGTAGCTTATTCATCAAATCATCTTCAATATTAATCCTTCCGGAGGTGATGATTGATTCCAGTATATCTAATTGTTCGAGAACAATGTTAGAAAGTGACTCAAAATCAGATTGAATCGTTTTTATTGCTTCAAGTTTTTTAATGGTCATAATTCCGGGTGTAAAAATTAAAAATTAACTGAATTTCCCAGACAGATATTCTTCTGTTTTGGGGTCCTTAGGATTTGTAAACAGGTTTTTTGTCTTTCCATATTCAATCAATTCTCCAAGATACATAAATAAAGAATAATCTGAAATACGGGCAGCCTGTGACATATTATGAGTAACCAGAACTATTGTATAATTCTCTTTTAATTTAACGATCAGGTCTTCAATTTTGGCAGTTGCGATAGGATCAAGAGCCGATGTAGGTTCATCCATCAAAACCACTTCCGGATTAAATGCCAGGGCTCTAGCAATACAAAGTCGTTGTTGCTGACCACCTGAGAGGAAATTTCCCTTTTTAAAAAGGGAGTCTTTTACTTCATCCCATAAAGCAACATCGCTCAGGGACCGTTCTACAATTTCGTCTCTTTCGTTTTTTTTGCCGCGGATTCCATTTAATTTATATCCTGCTAAAACATTATCATAAATACTTAATGTAGGGAATGGGTTGGGTCTTTGAAATACCATTCCCATTTGACGTCTAAGTTTAATTGCAGATAAATCGAAAATATTTTCTTCATTTAGCAAAACCTCTCCTTCTGTAGTGATATTATCATAAAGTTCATGCATTCTGTTAAGGGCACGCAAGAGGGTGCTTTTCCCACATCCCGAAGGTCCCATAATAGCAGTTACCGATTTCTTCCTGATATCTAAGGTGACATTCCTGACAGCGTACTTCTTATCGTATGCTACAGATAGATTTTTAATCTTAATGACCGGGTTTTTTATTTCAGCAATTGTATTTGTCATTTTTTATTTTCTGTTGGCTGCTATTCGCTTCGAAACAATATTCAGGAAAAGTACAATGAACATTAACAGCAGGGATGAGCTCCAAATCAGGTCCACCATATTCGGATCATTATAAAATTCCCATATTAATAATGGTACGGCACTGGTAGGTTTTGTAATATCCAGGTTAATTATTGTACTGCCTAAAGCTGTAAGCAGTAAGGGGGCAGTTTCCCCAAGGATTCTGGAGATTCCGAGTAAAATTCCTGTAAGCAGTCCGCTAAAACCGGTGGGAATCAAGACCCTTAAAATTACTTTATGGTAGGGCGTCCCCAAAGCAAGGGCAGCTTCTTTTATAGAATGAGGGATCATTTTAAGCGTTTCTTCAGTTGAACGAATGATCATGGGTAGCATCATAATGGCCATGGAAACACTGCCTGCAAGAGCTGAAAAACCATTTGTCACGTGCTTTACTATCCAAAGATATGATATCAATCCGAGAACAATGGAAGGAACTCCCTGTAAAATGTCAGATAGGTTCCTGGTTATATTTGCCATTAATTTATTTTGGTTTTCGTACAGGAAAATACCTGTTGCCACTCCGACAGGTATCGCGATGATGGAAGAGATAAAAACCATTAACAATGTACCAACGATACCATTAGCTATCCCACCGGGTATTAATTCACTGTTTGCCAAAGCAGTCATAGCCTCGAAAGTATCGGGTGTTGTTTTTATAAGAAAATCAAGACTTAATTGCTTGTATCCCTTAATAACCAGCTTGGAAATAATAAGAATAATGGGTGAAATCGTGATTGCAGAAAGCACAATCACTCCCAAAAACACCATTTTATCCTTTAAAATTCGTTTGGAAGAATAATCCCGCAGATGTATATTTCTAATATCGCTCACAATTTATTTATTGACGGTTTTTATAATCAACTTCCCAATAGCGTTTACAATACCTGTTATAA
>CBDUPM010000119.1:0-7450 GCA_965369105.1 uncultured Bacteroidales bacterium
CCTTCCCAAATGCTGCATCCACTTTTATGGCCTGTTCCTGAAATTCGTAATGATCTGACAGGAACTGATATTCGATTCCGGTTTTGTAATTAAAATGAGTGGAATCCGGATTTGAAGAGTAATAATCGATTTTTGCTCCCACGGTATATATTTTTTGCCTGATACTGTCTTTTTCGAGTGTGGTATCAATCACAGGATTATAACCATAAAAAAGGGAGGAATTATAGCCGGCATTTATCACTCCTTCCACCACAGATCTGCTTAGCATTTTTCTTCCGTAAAGACTCAAGTCGTTATCGCTGAATCCTGCCGGCACCTTTATGTCATTTTCCAGTTTAATTTTCCCAGCAGATGAGTGATGCTTTACATACACTCCCACGGCTGTTTTCCTGTCTCTTAACTGGTTTACCGTTAGTTCTGCATAAGGAGTAAAGTAATTACCCAATCCAAGTGATAACTGGCTTTTATACAGTTTTTTTAATGGCAATCCTTTCATTTTGGCGGGAGTAATAGGTTTGAGCCTGAAATTGGTTGGAAATCTTTTAGGGCTAATTTCATAGCTAAAATCGGCATACACCTTGGTGGTATCAGTAAAATCCGGTAATAAATTGATTTTGTTGGCATCACTCAGGGTAGGAACATAAGGTTTAATTACTCTCACCTCTTTATTAATTTCATTCTGGGCCTGAATGTTTATAATTAAAAATATCCCTAAAATCAGGCTGATATTTAAAGTTTTTAACTTATTCATTTTTATTCTTTTTATGAGCTCTGCAATAAATCGTTTACCTTCCCCCGGTCATTTCCATTTCAAGGGTATCCGGCTCTTCCATCCGGTTTTCTTCATTCACTTTGGAGGATATTTTTTCTTTTCTTGAAAGAGCTTCCGTTTTAATGTTATCTGTATCAACCGGATAATAATTTATTATACTTTCAAGAGTTTGAACCGCCTGGAATTCATCATTTTTTTCAAGGTAGATATCTGATAAAAGGAGAAAAGTTTTACCCATCCAGAAATGATGAGGGGTATTCAGGTTAATCATCTCAAAAACCAGCTTCTCAGCTGATTCAAGTTCTCCCCGCCGAAAATCAATTTCAGCCATGGTATATTTGGCCTCGGCACCAAATGAGGTATTTACTTTATCTGCCAGCTTTGCATAATAGTCGTAGGCTGCGGAAGGGTCATTCTGCATCATATAGGCCTTGGCTATTAAATAATTAGCCTCCGTTTCAACCGATTTTTCAAGCTTGTCCTGCAATAATACTATCCTTGCAGCGTCAATGGTATTTTTATATTCATCCAGCCTGGCATAGCTCCTCATCAGACCCAACTCTGCCTCTGAAATATTTTCCTTATTCTCACCCAGGTTGATTAATTTTTTATAGAGTTCTGCTGATTGATTATAATTTTCGTTTTGATAGGAAATTCTGCAAGCAGCAAGCAGGGCGGGTTCGGTGAAAATACTCGTCTTCTGGTCTATAATGTACAACAAGGACGCCATGGCATCGTTTCCTTTACCCGATTTCAGAAGGCAATCAGAAAGGTAATAATGGGCATTTAACAGGAAGGCTCCGTTTTTAAACCGGTCGATATATTTCGAAAGATTATTAACAGCCTGATCGCAATCCCCCTCGAGATAAATATTTTCAGCAGCTGTGTAAATCAGGGAATCCTGTTCAGAAATGCTTACCCCTTCTCCCATATTTTCAACATAAGAAAGGTATGCATCCACATCATTCATGTCAACATAAATATCCTTTATTGATTTTAAAGCATTGGATGATTCAGCTGTTCCCGGATAATCGTTCACTACCCTCTTATAATATTCCAGTGCATTGCTGTCTTTTCCTTCGTTCCGTTCAATAAGTCCTAACTGGATTAAGGTCTTACTAATATAATTGGAATTGGGATGTTGCTCAATGACTTTTAAATAATTTACTTTTGCTGCAGAAGGGTTATTCTGAATGACATATGATTTACCCAGTTCAAATAATGCATCATCTGTATAAGCGGTACCGGGATAATTTTGAAGCAAATCGTTCATCGTTTCAATTTTCCGGTCAAGACGGTCAACCAGTCCAAGAGAAAAGCCCTTCTGGAAATATGCATAATCCACATCGGCTTTTTTTAGTGCGATAACCTTATCATAATACTCAATTGCTTCCCAATATCTGGATTCGATAAACCTGCAATCGCCCAAACGATTATAAGCGTCGGCAACTGTAACCGCCGTTTTATCCTTTTCCAGGCTGACATATTCTTTAAACCACCTTTCTGCTTTCCGGTAGTCCTTCCTGGAAAACTCCAGGTGTCCCATGCTGTAATTCACCTTTTTATACTCTTCGGTTTGAAAAGCTGCTGATTGAACAAGAAACAGGTCATAGAATTCTTCTGCAGTAATATCATCATTTTCCCTCATGTAGGATTCGGCTAGCCAATACATGGTTCTGGCCTTTATTACTTCATCGTAACCAGAATACTTCATTGCTTTATCGAAGGCTGAAATGGCATCATTGAACCTCTGATTGGTATATAATTCAAGTCCCAGAAAAAATGCGACCTTCTGATAGGCACGTTCTATTTCAGGAGTTTTGTCTTTAATTTTTTCCAGGGACTCCATGGCAAGTTTATAATTCTTTGTATTTAAATATGCCATTACAAGAATATTGTATGCTTCATCGACCCTGTCTGAGGCCGGGTACTGACTGATATAGAAATTTAAAGTTCTTACAGCTTCGTTAAAGGGAGAATAACTTAATTCATAGGTCAGTTTTGCGTAATGGAAAAGTGCATCTTCTTTGATACTCTCATTAAATTCCATTCTTGAACAGGATCCAAATGCGGTTCTTGCTTTATTTTTATCCCCTAATTTGAGATAGCAATCAGCCAGATTATAGAGGGAACTCATACTTATTTCTGTATTTGTCAGTGTAATTCTCTCAAATAATTTTGCGGCATTTTCATAGTCTTCCATTTTATAGTAAGAAAAAGCAAGCTGGTATTTATCCTGGATAGACACTCGTTTGACTTCATCTTTATATTTTTGCAGGAATGGAATGGCTTCTTCATACCTCCCGAGGTAAAAATAGGATTCTCCAATAATTTTCGACATTTCAGCTGCTCTTTTGGGGGTAATGGACTCCATGAGCGGGGGTGCAAAATCAATTACTTCTTCAAATTTTCGCTGCAGATAATAGATCTGCGCCACATAATAGGGTGCAATGGGAGAAAAGGTTTTATCATCCAGTAAGGTAATAAAGCCCTTTATGGCCGTTTCATAGTTTTCCTGATCATAAGCAATATGAGAATAATAATACAAGGCAGGGGAAGAGTATTTGCTGTCTGTATCTTTAATTTCATAAAAATTAACCCTGGCATCCTCCAGATTTCTTCTCATATAGTGGCTGTAACCCTTTTGAAAATAGTACTCTGAAAGCTGATCATCCTCGAGCAGAAACCGGTCCACTTTATTATAATACATAATGGTCCGGGGATAGTTTTTCTTTTTGTACATGTAATCCGCTAAACGAAAATAGACCTCATTAATAAGAGGGCTTTCCGGATTATCATTCACAAATGTGAAAACCAGGTACTCGGCATCCAGGTTGAATAATTCAATGGCACAAAGAGCCTGGTAATATTGAGCTTCGGACTTTAATTCTGACTTTTCAATTTTTTCTCTTTCTGTAACTCTGTCAAAAAATTTTCTTGCGGCTCCATACTTTTCCTTCTCAAACAATTCAAGGCCTTTATAGAAATCCTTATTATTATACACATATATCATGGATTTCTGGGCCATTATAGCTTGTACGCCTGAAAAGCAAATAATTACTATAAGTAAAAAAGTTTTTATTTTTTTTGTCATAATCGCTTTCTTTCTGAAATACTGAATCATGTAAAATTATGAATAAAAGACCCTCATCTAACCAGTCTGAATGCTTTTTAATTAACAGTTGTATGTTAATTGAAAAGGACCAGTTTTTTGCTATTTAGTTGCCTGTGTGACGGTTTGTTGGTGCGGGTGTATTTGGGCACTTTGTATACTGAATATTAACTCATTAACTTTTTGGCATTTTACACCACCACATTTCAAATCCTTATCCGGGCTACAAACCACCTAAACAGTTATTTCGCGTGTTTCCGAACCAAAATTTGCGTATTGAACCCATACCAGATATTTATTAAGTGTTTTGTTCTTTAGTGCTAAAAACTTAATTTCCATTTTTCAACAATTAAATTGATATTTGTGTGTTTTAAATTTTGATCTAAAACGGAGTATTCAGCATTTAAATTGTTCAGTTATGGCACTCGATAATATCATAGAATTTAATAATGTTTCGGTATTAATTAAGGATCACCTGGTTTTTAAAGAATTAAGCTTTACTGTGACCAGGGGGGAATTCGTCTATATTATCGGGAAAGTAGGAAGCGGAAAAACCACGCTGATAAAAACGGTAAATGCAGAATTTCCTGTTTCGGAAGGGGTCGCAAAGGTTGCGGGATTTGACCTGGGTAGCATTAAAAGAAAGGATGTACCTTATCTCAGGAGAAAGCTGGGAATTGTATTTCAGGATTTTCAGTTATTGAATGACAGGACCATTCAGGATAATTTATATTTCGTGCTGAAAGCCACAGGCTGGAAAAATAAAGCTGAAATAAATACCCGTATCGGGGAAGTACTTGAGAAAGTGGGTCTTGGGTATAAAGGTTATAAATTTCCCCATCAGTTATCCGGGGGCGAGCAGCAAAGGGTTGTTATTGCCCGTGCACTGCTGAATGACCCGGAAATCATCCTGGCCGATGAACCCACAGGAAACCTGGATCCCAGGACCTCTGAAGATATCCTGGGATTATTGACAGAAATCAGCGAAAGCGGAAGAGCAGTGGTCATGGCTACCCATAATTACAATTTGCTGAAGAAATTTTCAGCAAGAATACTAAAGTGTAGCGAAGAAAACCTACTTGAAACTGATATTAATGATCCTGAAATTGAATTCCTGACCAAGCAGGTTCAATAAACTTCCTCAGGTAAAACAAGAATCCCCGTCACCATCAGCAGGGATTAAATCCTTATAAGCCGGATTGCGTGTCCCCGAGTATCTGATAATATTCTTTGCCTTCATTTGCTTTTTCTTGTTTTTAAGCAGAAATTCAACAAAAGAAGAATCGTATGTTATAAGGCTGTGAAATTCCTTTGTTTCCTGTATGTATTCAACCAGCTTTTGGAAAAACTGAAATTCATAAGTCTTTTCAATAAACAGAAATAAAGATTTCACCGCACCATCCCGGTTGCTGAATATCCCTGCACCAACAATCTTGTCTTCAAACTTAAGAACTGGGAAAAAGTATTGCATTTTATTTGCGAGGTAACTGAAATTATATCTTTCTACTATTTCAGGATCCGCTTTCCGGCTATGGACAAGCCAGGGATTTTCCAGAATCCATTTAAGATAATCCTTTCCGGGAATTGTCAGGTACCCTTGGAATGAATTGCAAAATTCGAAAAAATCCTGATCAGGTATTTCCTGCAGAATTCTAAAATCCGGTCCAACCGTCTTATTGTTCAGAACAATATCCTGAGAAAACAGAAAATTTTGAATATGATCTGCTAATATAAATATGCCTGAACTCCTCAATAATTCTATAACAAATTTGAATTTTCCTTTCCTGCTCCTAATCATTGTCCGTTTATGCAAGCCACTTCTGAAACGGATCATCAATCCTTCCCTGGTATAAATATCTATATCATATTTTTTAAGGGTTTTTATGATATGCCCGGGAAGATGAGGTAAAGCAATTTCTTTTCCGTAAACAGACAGGAATTTTTCTAAAACAGCCCGACTTACATCCGAACTTACACCTTTTGCCTTCCACCAGCAACTCACATACCAGATCTTTTTTTTCGGTTCGTTCGCAACAAATGATGGATAAGCACCCATAAAGGACAGAAGTCGTTTTCCTTCCCTGGCTACTATCAGCAAAATATCCTTATCATCTGCACATGGATTTAAAGTTTGCGAAACAGCTCTCTCTTTGGAGATGGGAATATCATATTCAAATTCTGACTTTACATTTTCTGCAAATTCAGCTAAATTGTTTTTATCAATCAATTCAATTTCAAAACCTTCTCTCATTTCAGAATATAATTTAAGAAAGGAAAAACTTTTTCAGGGAATAATAAAGATATTCAGTTCTTATTATTTTTTCAGCTGAACAATTGAATTTCTCCATTGGAATTCTTTGATACAAACCCGGAAATTCTGATTTTTTCATGCCGGAAGTGCCAAATATGGCATCCAGATTCAAATCTTTCCCCAGTAAATATTCCATATCTGCCCCGGTGTGGGTAAAAGGAAAAGCAAAAAACCTGTAATTAATTCCGAAAGCGGATTGAATTCCATCCATACTTTTTTTAACCTGCTCATATTGCTTTTCTTTACTCAATTCAGAAAACAAAGGATGATCCAGACTGTGAGCACCTATAAAAAAGCCATCTTTTAGCAGTTCATTTATTTCCCTGTCATTTAGGTAGGGTTGATGATTCAAAAGAAAATGATGAAAATCGATACTCAACACATCCGCAATATCGTCCAGTAATTTCCTGCTATGGTAATCAACCGATAGTATTTTATCCGGGATTTTAACCGTGGGAATCGGACCGGAATTAAATATTTTCACCATTCTTTTTACCTGTTCAGCACCCAGGTTTTGCTTCATTAATTCATCCACCAGGAGAGATGCTTTATACCTGAAAAACAGATCCTTGTTATTGATAAAGTTATTATTCAGGAAAAATATAGCATTCAATCCCATTTCTTTTAACAAAGGGGCAATTATTTCTTTTACTTCTCTCAAACCGTCATCGAAACTAAGTATCATACCTGGCTTCCCTCCCGGCTTAATTTTATTCCCGATAATATCTTCCGGAGACAGAATTTTAAAATGTTTCAGTAAAAAGTTAATGTCTTTTTTAAAGCTTTGAATATCTTTCACAGGGTAGAGATGCCTGATATGGGCCGGAGATACATCTGAGACGACATGATAAAATGGCAAAACAGGATTAATGAAGCTTTTCTTTTTCATAAGCCCCAATGGATACAAACCGGAGAAAGGCAATAATATTTTCCTGAAATCTCTTTGCTTCACTTTTTCAATAGATTGATGGGAAAAGGCAGTCTGTTTTCTTTCAAATGAAAGTAAGTGATGGGTTTTGCCCCGAATCCTGCAAAAAAACGTGCAACACCGGGAATTTGGGAACCTTCAAAATCCAGGATCAGTCCTGTATCCGCATATTTCCCTATCACATAATCAAGAATGGCAAACATGGCTCTTTTTTCCTTCCCCTCCTTATTTGAAACCGGGGTTAAATAATAAATTCTACCTTCATTCATAGCAAAAAAGGCTGAACCAACCAGCTTATCCCCAATGTACGCTCCTACAATAAATCCT
>CBDUPM010000120.1:0-7384 GCA_965369105.1 uncultured Bacteroidales bacterium
CAAGATATGGATTGCCACACAGGGAGGAGGCATAAACATTCTGGATGCAGAAACGGATTCTTTCAGTCATATTACACTGAATGAGGGTCTGCCCAGTAATGATATTCAGGGTATTCTTATGGATGAGAACGGAACACTCTGGATCAGTTCCATCAAAGGTTTAATGTCATATAATCAAATGATGGAAACTAAAAGATTTGCCAGCTATAATTATTTCGAAGGAACACAGGGTCCAATTTATATGGTCAATTCTTATTACAAAGCCCCGGATGGTGAGATGTATTTCGGTGGAGATAACGGAATGACAAGATTCTATCCGAACAGGATCAAGATGAATACCATCCCTCCAAAAGTTCTGTTAACCGATCTGAAAATTAACAGACAAAATATTGAAATAGGAGATACCCTCAACCGTAAATTTATCTTTCATAAGAATTTAAACCATATGGATGAATTATATCTGACCTATAAACAAAATTCTTTTTCCATAGGAGTGGTGGCAACTCACTATCAAATGCCCGAAGCAAACCGGATTTTTTACTGGATGGACAATAACGATATGGAAGGTCATATGATTTCTTCCTCTCAAGCCTTTATCGAATTCGGTAATCTCCAGCCCGGAAGATATATCCTTAACATAAGTGCGATTAGTTCAGATAATATCAGATCAGAAAGCAGCAGGCAAATGGCAATCAGGGTGGCTCCCCCATGGTATGGAACCTGGTACATGATATTGTTTTTCTCCATTTTAGGACTGATCATGATACTGGCAGCTATTTTTCAAATGATTAAGCGACAGAAGCATATTTATAATAAAAAAATGGATGACATTGCGCTGGAGACCAATGAAAGTAAAATGATGTTTTTAACAAATATCGCACATGGTTTAAGAACTCCGCTGAGTTTAATCATTGCTCCTATTGAGGATATTGTTCAGAATTATAATGACATTGATCCAAAATGGAAGAAGCACCTTACATTGATGCAAAAGAATGCTAACTATATTTTAAAGCTCGTAAACCAGATCATTGATTTCCGGAAATTAAATGCCGGTAAATTAAAACTTTACCGACAGCCTGTTGATATGGTTGAACTGGTATTGGACGTTGTGAGCAGTTTTTCAGGATTTGAAAGTAAAAAAAATATTCATATTCAAACTGAAATTCCGGAAGGGGCAAAAATCGAGGCATTTATCGATTCACAAAAGATTGAAGAGGTTTTATATAATCTTATTTCGAATGCCTTTAAGCATACCCCTGAAAATAAATCCATTATTGTTAAACTGGAGGAAATACCAGGTAAACCGGATAGTGAAATCGATACCCATAAAATCAGAATAAGTGTATTCAATGAAGGAAGTTTTATTCCTGAAGAGGATAAAGAACAAATTTTTGACCGTTTTTATAAATCGAATGAAAGTGTAGAAGGGGCAGGAATAGGTCTGTCTTTTTCCAAATCACTGGTAGAATTGCATAAGGGTAATATTATGGTTGAAAACATACCTGAAAAGGGTGTTGCATTTCATGTTGAACTTCCGGCATTAAATTTACAGCTTAGTTCAGGAAAGAATGAACTTGCTGAATTGGCAGAAGAGGTTGAAGACCTGGCATTTTATAAAGACAATAAGCTTGCAGGTTTTCACCATCCGGAAGAGGATAATAAATTAACTCTTGTTATTATTGAAGATAATGAGGACCTCCGTATTTTTCTGAAAAATGTACTTTCAAGAGAATATAAGGTTATAGATGCTTCAAATGGCATATCTGGTCTTGATATAATTAAAGAGCAAATTCCGGATATTGTGATCTCAGATATTGTAATGCCCGGAATGGATGGCTATGAATTATGTCGCCAGGTTAAAGAAGAGTCCACTACCTGCCATATACCGGTAATATTATTAACGGCTAAAAATTCGCAGGAACAAATAATTTCAGGATACAATATCGGGGCAGATGCCTATGTGACTAAACCCTTTAACCTAAAGATTATCAGTTCTCAAATTTCAAGAATAATTAAAAACAGGGAGTTAATCAGAAAAAGAATCTTACAAACCCTGAATACAATGTGAAAATGCTGGCGGTTGACCTTAATATCAGTACGACTCAATTGTACAGAAAAATTAAGGCACTTACGGGTTATTCCCCGGTTGAATTTGTGCGCATTCTTAAACTGCAGAATGCTTACGAGCTTCTTATTCAAAGAACGAACAGTGTAAAGGAGGTCTGCTATCTCTCAGGTTTTAATAATATCAGCTATTTTATTAAATGTTTCCGGGAACAATTTGGAGTGACCCCCGCCAGCCTGAGAGATGAGGGAAGGGTTGGAACCGAGATAAAACAGAGCTAGCATACGCAGGAGGGTTTCTTAACCCTGACCAGAAATTATTTCTGATTCAGAAATTTCTTTATAAACAGGGAGGCACTGTTAAATCTCAAATTACAATTTTGATTTTATATTTTGCCAGCAGACCTGGTAATCCATTTATATCAAATTCGGCGCCGGTTATTGAATTATCTTCAGGATGAATAGTATAATTATATGCTGTTTGAAAACTAACATTATTTAAGTTGGTATGATAAAATATGCTTCCACCAAGGTCGCAATTATCAAACTTCCCATTTTTAATGTTGCTGTTGCTGAAATCAGTTTCTTTGATCTGGCAGGAACTGAATCCTGTATTCTGCATTTTCAGAGAACTGAAATTTGAATAATTAATAATGCAATTAAGAAAAGCGGGCGTGAAAATATAAGGATTACAGACGCTAAAATCGAGACCAAGTATTTTACAATCCTTGAATTCCGTATCCTGGAAAACTGTATTTATAATTTTTGTCAGCGAGAAATGACAATTTTCAAAGCTGCAGTCTATGAAATTTTTAGATGATAATTCTGAGTTATTAAAAATGCAATTTTCAAACACACAATGATCGAACTCGGCTCCTTCCGGTTCCAGGTCAGAATAATCCTGTCCTTTAAACTTTATATCATCATATACCATTATTGATTTATTATAATTGGAATGAAAAAACAAATTTATTAGATTGAAAGCTTATACTTCGATGATTCCTTCCAGGTAAAAAACCACCTTTCCTGAAATTTCTATTCTGTCATTTTTTTTTCTGCACATCAGGTTCCCTCCGCGTTTGGAAATTTGCAATGCGGAAAGTTCCGTTTTGCCCAGTTTTTCTGCCCAGTAAGGAACCAAAGTTGTGTGAGCCGATCCGGTTACAGGATCTTCATCTATACCTGCAGCCGGCGCAAAAAATCTTGAAACAAAATCCACATTATTTCCGGGTGCTGTAACGATAACACCCCTTTTCGTAATTTTGGAAAGTTCTTTGAAATCCGGTTCGATTTTTATAATATCCCGTTCGCTGGGATAAATAAGAAGAAAATCATCTTTGCCTTTATAAACCTCAGCGGGTGGCATTCCTATTGCCTCCAGGAGCTGTGGGTCCGCTTCGACTTTTGCAATACTGTCTGCCGGAAAATCCAGCGTGTATCCGTTTAGCTCTTTTCTGACCTTTAGTATTCCGGAGCGGGAATTAAAAATGATTTCATCTTTCTTATACCCCAGCTTCTCAAATGCTACAGCAGCAGCAGCCAGGGTTGCGTGTCCGCATAGATCAACCTCTACCATGGGGGTAAACCATCTTATATGAAAGTTTTTTTCTTCTTTGACAAAAAAAGCAGTTTCAGCCAGGTTGTTTTCAGCTGCTATTTTTTGCATCAGGTTCATACCAATCCATTCCCCCAGTGGAACAACTGCCGCCGGGTTTCCTTTAAATCTTGTATTCGTAAAAGAATCAACCTGAAAAATAGGAAGCTTCATATTATTGTACTTTTATTAATTCTATACCTTTAATTTCAACATTTTCAGGCAGATCTTTATCCAGGCAGAGATTCAGGTAATATTCTCCTTCAGTAAGATTTACATTCAGAAAGGTAAGCGAATCCCACTTTTTCTCAGGAACTTCCTTTCTTTTTACCCTGTCCTTTGTATCAATGAAATGAGTCTTATACTCCCTTTGTAATTCACTTTCCGCACCCAGATCATTATACTCCAGGCGGATCTTAAAACCTTTATTTTTTATACCAGAACCAAGTTCTATTTTAGCCTTATAGATCCCATTATCGATCACCTTTAGTTTCCAGGAAACCGTATCAGAAGTGGATCGAAAATCTTTCACCCAGTCATTTGCCCAGCCATGGCCCTCAAAGTAATTTAGCTTAGCTGAGAGATCTGCTTCATGTGCGGCCATTTTAAGGTTTGGGAAAGATTTATGCCCGACCTGGACAGGTATTTTTTCAAAGCCAAACCGAGTGACATCCCTGTACCATTTTTCATAGGCATTCAACAGGCTGTCTGTCAGCATTCTGTTTTCGTTTGAAATATCTGTTTTTTGACCCGGATCAGAAAGGATATCGAAAAGCATTGTGTCGCTGCTAACAGTCAGGACATACTCCCGGGAACGAAGTGAGTATGGAATTTTTGAATCCAGTCCCCGGTCGGTAAAAATGAATCTTTGCTGCTCTTCTTCATCCGGATTTAACAGGTTCCGGATTAAATTTTCCCCGTCAATTTTTAATCCTTCAGGAAGATCGAGCTGGCAAAGGGATGCCAGGGTAGGCAATATATCAATGTGAGCAGAAACGCCATTCACATAGTTTTCTTTTTCTGATAACCAGGGAATCCTCATAAACAGGGGTACCCTTACACCCCCTTCATCCACCCATGCTTTTTTTCCTTTCATTCCTCCGTTAAACCGCCAGGTATCAGGGCCATTATCTGTCAGAAAAATTACAATGGTATTATCATACAGCCCTTCTTCTTCAATAGTTTTCAGTAACCTGCCTACATATTCATCAATATTATCTATCATTCCCATAGTACATGCAAGCTTATCGTCTTTCACTCCTTTATTTTTATACTTTGCAAAATATTTGTCAGGGACCTGTGAGGGGGTATGAGGCGTATTGTATGCAATATAGCTGAAAAAAGGCTTATGTCTTTGCTTCCTGATAAAATGGATTGCAGAATCCGTTAAAATGTCCGTAATATAACCTTTGGTTTCAACCAGGGTCCCTTTGTATTCTAATACCGGATCATGGTATCGGTTCCAGTGTCCGGCACAGAATCCAAAAAAGTGATCAAATCCCTGTCCATATGGGTTATGTGGAAATTGAGCACCATTATGCCATTTACCAAAACAGGTTGTAAAATAATCATTATTCCGGAAAAGTTCTGCCAGGGTATACTCGGTATCCCGCATTACCTCTTTTCTTCCTGTAACTCCGTTAACTCCTGTCCGAAGGTGGTAACGCCCTGTGAGCAAACTTGCGCGGGTTGGAGCTGAAACTGGGGATACATAAAATCTGCTAAAACGGTAACTTTGAGAGGCCAGTCTGTCCAGGTTGGGTGTTTCCAGAGTATCGTTTCCATGACTGGTTATATCACCCCAACCCTGGTCATCCGTCATGATCAAAAGGACATTTGGTTTTTCCGGACCCACTATCTCAGGTGCGGACTTCTTATCCTTCAAACAGGATGAAAAAGAAATTGCCGTCAGCAGGGATATTGAAAGTAGTTTATTGGTCTTCATTGGAGTGAATTAAAAATCACAGATATTTCCCCCGAAAATTAAGAATACTATTTTTAAGGAAAAAATAATTTCATACGGAAAAGCTATGATTACGATTCGAATTTACAAAGTAATTTTTTATAAACAAGCGTTCACGGGAGTCTGGTTGAGAAATACCGGAAGGATTTCAATTGAATAATTATCTGTGGGTCACAATAAAGTTTGTTATAGGGTATTCCCTTCCTTTAAATTCTAAATTATCGGGTTCCAGTTGGAAAATGAGGTAAAAACACAGATTTGAAAGCTTGAATGAATTTAAACTGCAGGCAACTAAGTATTTATAAAATAAAAATACCCCTTTGTAAGGGCCCGGATCAAAAAAAAGAGGCCTTTCAGATAAAAGACCTCTCTTTTTGGATTATTCTAATTAATTCAGAAGACCTCTTTTAACCAAAAGTGCATTGGGATCCGGATCTTTTCCCCTGAAACTCAGGTACAGGTCCATTGGATCAATCGTTCCGCCTTTTGAAAGGACAGTGGAACGAAAAGCCTGAGCCACATCCTGGTTGTATATATCCCCGGTTTCTTTGAAAGCATTGAAAGCATCCGCATCCAGTACTTCAGCCCAGATATATGCATAATAACCCATGCTGTAACCGCCTGCAAAAATATGACTGAAATAAGGGCTTCTGTAACGAACTACAATTTCATCAATGAGTCCGATTTTATTCAAAGCTTCTTTTTCAAAAGCATTCACATCTTTGATTTCCGCATTTTCCACATCCAGAACATGGTAAGCCATATCCAGAAAAGTAGCCGACATATATTCGGTGGTAGTGAAGCCCTGGTTAAAGGTGCTGGCTGCCTGTATTTTTTTTACCAGTTCTTCCGGGATTAGCTCTCCTGTTTTATAATGGCTTGCATAAGTTTTCAGCACTTCCGGTTCGAAGCACCAGTTTTCCATAATTTGTGAAGGAAGTTCAACAAAGTCTCTGGATACACTGGTTCCTGATAAACTTCCATACTTACATTCTGAAAGAAGGCCGTGAAGTGCATGACCAAATTCATGGAAGGTAGTGGATACCTCGTCGGCTGTTAACAGGGCAGGAGTATCACCGGTTGGCTTGGTAAAATTAAAGTTTGTAGTAACAACCTGTCTGATATCTTTTCCATCCAACACTTTCTGACCGCGGAATTCGCTCATCCATGCACCGGCTCTTTTGCTGGCCCGGGGAAAGAAATCCATATAAAGGATTCCAATATGACTCCCATCCTTATCATTTACCTCAAATACCTGAACATCTTCATGATATTTAGGAATGTCTTTTCTTTCAGTGAATTGCAGTCCAAACAGATTGCCTGCGAGTTGAAAGGCTCCGTCCCTGACATTGTCAGCTACAAAATACTGGCTTATAGTTGCTTCATCCAGATCATATTTTTGCTTGCGTAACTTTTCACTGTAGTACCACCAGTCCCATGATTCAATTTCGAAGTCTTTTCCTTCTGCCTTAACCATTTTTTGAAGTTCAGCTTTTTCCTGTTTGGCTTTTTCCAGACCGGGTTTCCAGACTTTCCACAAAAAGTCAGATACATTTTTCCCGTTTTTAGCCATATTTTCTTCCAGTATATAATCAGCATGAGTATTATAACCTAAAAGTCTGGCTCTTTCAGCCCGGAGTTTGACAATATTTTTAATAATTTCCTTATTATCAAATTCGTTATCATTGTTACCAAGCATTGTATATGCGTTATGCAATTTTTTTCTCAGTTCCCGGTTTTCTGCATAGGTCAGGAAAGGAAGC
>CBDUPM010000121.1:0-7362 GCA_965369105.1 uncultured Bacteroidales bacterium
AAAGCCAAAATCAGCCCGAATACTTTTGATTTCTCCGATAAGGGGAAGCAATTCCAGGCTTTTTTCTATGGCCGGAAGAAACCTTGTCCATAATGCATCCATGTAAAACAGCTGTTTTTCCCTGGCCAGCTCTGACAACTCTTTGAATTGTCTTGAATTAATGCTGGCAGGCTTTTCACATAAAACATGCTTTCCATTTTCAAGGCAAAGTTTTGTCATTTCAAAATGCAAATGATGTGGTGTCGCAATGTATATAATATCCACCTCCTTATCCATTGCCAGTTCTTCATAACTCCCAAAAGCTTTTTCAGCCTGGTATTGATCGGCAAAACTCCTTGCCCTTTCATAATTTCTGGAACCAATTGCTTTGAGTTTAGCCTTCCCGGTATAGGATAAGCCCTGTGCAAATTTATGGGCAATTTTTCCGGGTCCGAGTATGCCCCAATAATAAGTATCTTTCATTACTCAGGATTTTAGAATTTTTTCAATTTTGTCTAACTCAATCCCGGTGAATTTAATATTGTCCAGCATTTTGAGATTGTCTTCCAGCTGCTCTACGCTGCTTGCACCAATTAAAACCGAAGATACTTTTTCATCCTTTAGCAACCAGGCAATGGCCATTTGTGCGAGCGATTGTCCCCTGCTTAATGCGATTTCATTAAGAAATCTGATTTTTGCGAGTTTTTCTTGTGTCAGTTGTTTTTCAGTTAAAAATCCGACTCCTTTTTTAATCCTTGAATCTTCAGGTATTCCATCGAGATAACGGTTGGTGAGCAATCCCTGTGCAAGCGGACTGAAAGCTATGCATCCCATACCCTTATCCTTCAATACATCTAATAATCCGTTCTCCACCCATCTTTCAAACATGGAGTATTTGGGTTGGTGAATCAGGCAAGGGGTTCCAAGGTCCTGCAATATTTCTGAAGCCTGTAAAGTCTGTTCTGCACTGTAATTGGATATTCCAATATATAAAGCCTTTCCCTGCCTTACGATATGATCAAGGGCTTTCATGGTTTCTTCCAGGGGAGTTTTTGGATCCGGACGATGGGAATAGAAAATATCAACATAATCCAGTTGTAATCTTTTCAGGCTTTGATCCAGACTGGAAATCAGGTATTTTCGGCTTCCCCATTCCCCATAGGGTCCAGGCCACATATAATATCCGGCTTTAGTGGAAATAATCATTTCGTCCCGGTACTTTTTTAAGTCAGAATTAAGAATCCTTCCAAAATTCTCCTCTGCTGAACCGGGAGGAGGGCCGTAATTATTTGCAAGATCAAAATGTGTAATTCCATTATTAAATGCATAATGAATTATTTTTCCTGCATTTTCAAAACTATCGACTCCCCCAAAATTATGCCAAAGACCCAATGAAATTGCAGGTAATTTTAACCCGCTGTCTCCGCATCGATTATAGACCATCCGGTCATATCTGTTTTCTGTTATCATGCCATTTTAGATATTTCATGTAAAATTAGAATGAAAGATTGAAATTGCTCAATTTTTCCAATATTAATTAAAAATAAAATAAGATTTTTTTTACCGGTAAGGTTATTATCAATCATTCATGAAAATAGTATTAACTTTAATCATTGATTTTTCATTAGAAAACTAAAGATGATTCCAAAAATAATTCACCAGACCTGGAAAACTGAGAATATTCCAAAAAAATGGAAGCCTTTTGTTCAGAAGGTCAGGGAATTAAACCCGGACTGGGAATACAGACTCTGGACAGATCTTAAAAATGAAGAATTTGTGAGAAATGAATTCCCTGACTTATTTCCTGTTTACCAGGGATTTAACCGGGGGATAATGAAGGCAGATGTCATCCGGTATTTAATTATGTATAAAATAGGAGGGGTCTATCTCGACCTGGATTATGAAGTACTGCAGGCCTTTCATTTTGGGGAAGAAAAAGTGATCCTGCCTAAAAACCGAAGTATAAATTCAGGAGATACCATGGATGAGCTTGGGAATTGTATTTTTGCTTCAGAACCCCAACATATATTTTGGAAAGACGTAATTAACGACCTTATAAAAAACCCTCCGGTCACAAATAATTACTTGGATGTGTTAGATGCAACCGGACCGGGTTTCTTAACCAGAATATACGGGGAAAAGCTGTATACTGATATTTACACTCCTGAAAGACTGGTTTATCATCCTCCCACACCCCGTAACAGAAGAGAACGTAAGCGGTTGAAAAGCAACGGGATTTCATTAGGGATTCATCATCCCTGGGGAAGCTGGAAGGAAAGAGCAAGTTTGACTTATCTGAGAAAAAAAATTAAAATGAAATTAGGGATGGATTCCTGAAAAAAAATTGAAATAATGGAGACTACAAATATTTTAGAATTGGCACCAATGTCTTTCCCATGGGCAACGAATGACCCTTTTATTTTCTGTGTTCATCACAGGGATCATTATCCAAAAGGAAATGGAAAGATGGGTCCTGACGCTTCCCTGGAAGGAAGGAGAATAGGCCAGGATTTTGACTTAAAGGATGGTTGGCGTATGTATCACGGGAAGGAGGTTCCCGGTTTTCCATGCCATCCTCATCGCGGATTTGAAACCATTACAGTGGTAAAAGAAGGTATAGTGGATCATGCAGATTCAATGGGTGCTGCGGGAAGATATAGTTCCGGTGACGTGCAATGGATGACGGCAGGGAAGGGGGTTCAGCATTCTGAAATGTTTCCTGTATTGAATACGGATAATGATAATCCGCTTGAGCTTTTTCAGATCTGGCTAAATTTACCCGGAAGGAACAAGTTTGTCGAACCGGATTTTAAAATGCTATGGGCAGAGGATATCCCTGTTATTTCACAGAAAGACCGGTCAGGGAACCTGACAGAAGTGAATCTTTTAGCAGGAAGTCTTGACGGATTTACCGCACCCGGACCAACCGCTAATTCATGGGCAAATGATCCTGATAACGAGGTTCTGATTTTAACCATTAAAATGGAGGCTAATGCCCGGTGGACCTTAGAGCGGACCCGGAATGAGGTAAACCGGACTCTTTATTTTTACAGGGGAAATGAGATGTTTATGGATGACCAACAAATTCCGTTTTACCATTCAGTTGATGTTCTGTCTACGGCAGACCTGGAACTGGAAGCCGGTAATGAAGATTGTTACCTGCTTGTATTACAGGCAAAACCAATAGAGGAAGAAGTAGTTCAATATGGCCCATTTGTGATGAATACCCGCGAGGAGATTGCGGATGCATACAAGGATTTTTCAGAGACCCATTTCGGTGGATGGCCCTGGGAAAATTATGAGCAGGTTCACGGGAAAGAAAAGGGCAGGTTTGCCCGGCATGCAAACGGGAAAGAGGAAGTCAGGTAGCCGGGGAGCCGGTTGTGTTTATTAGCGATTTCTTGCCATTATTAAAAAGGGAATCATTGTAATTAAATATCCTTCAGCTTTTCCAAAAAAAATATTGCAGCTGACTGAAATTCCTTTTTTGACATGAATTTCCAGATGGATATTTTTTCATAAAATAAGCTCATTGAATTCATAGCTAGAATTAATCTAAATACCTTATTTCAGGCATAATAATCCCCTGTATTCGCATCTAATCCATGTGAAATTCGTTATTTTTAGGGTAAAATACACTCATGATAAATTTTGAAGCATTATTTAAGGTTAGCTATGGCCTGTACCTGGTTTCTTCAGGGGATAAAACTCATGGAAATGGATTTATTTCCAATACTGTTTTCCAGGTAACTTCAGAGCCCGCCAAATTCGCATCCTGTTGCAATAAGGATAATTATACAGCTCAGTTAATTGAGAAACATGGTTGTTTCTCAGTATCCGTGCTTCATCAGGAAACGAATCCAACAGTATTTGGGAATTTTGGGTACAAGAGCGGGAAGGATTTTAATAAGCTGGAAGGGATGAATGTAAAATATGGGGAAACGGGTTGCCCTGTTGTTCTCGACGATTCAGTGGCGGTTCTGGAATTCAAAGTAGTGGATACATTTGATGTAGGAACCCATTATATGTTTATTGGGGAACTGGTAAGTGCTGAAATTCTTGATCCGGATAAAACGCCTATCAGCTATGATTTTTACAGAAACGTCAAAAAGGGAATGGCTCCGAAAAATGCACCCACTTATATTGATAAATCCAAATTAGAAGCAGGGGGAAAGAAAAAAGTTGGGGATAAATACCAGTGTATAATCTGTGGGCATATTTATGATGAGGAGATTGAAGACGTGAAATTTGAAGATTTGCCGGATGAGTGGAAATGCCCGATATGTGGAGCCGATAAAGCTGATTTCGAACTAATATAACCATAAAAATAATTTAAAATGAGTAATTCAATTGTTGGAACAAGGACCGAACAAAACCTGTTAAAAGCATTTGCGGGTGAATCCCAGGCAAGAAATCGTTATGAATTTGCTGCAAAAGTTGCCAGAAATGAGGGATATGAACAAATTGCCGCTATTTTCCAGGAAACAGCTGATCAGGAGAAAGCGCATGCCAAGCGATTTTTTAAATTTCTGGAAGGTAGCATGACGGAAATAACGGCTACCTATCCTGCCGGAAAAATCGGAACAACTATAGAAAATCTTAAGGCCGCTGCAGAAGGGGAAAATGAGGAGTGGACAGAACTATATCCCAAATTTGCCGAAATAGCCATGGAAGAAGGATTTAAAGAAGTTGCTGCAGCCTTTAAAATGATCGCAAAGGTGGAAGCAGAGCATGAACGTCGCTATTTAAAGCTTCTTCAGAATGTATCAGAAGATAAGGTTTTCGTAAAAGATGGAAAAGTTTGGTGGAAATGCCGTGTATGCGGGTATGTTTATGAGTCGGCAAAAGCCCTTGAAAAATGCCCTGCATGTCTGCATCCCCAAAAGTATATGCAAATGAGAGAGGAAAACTATTAGTTTTCTTTTCAACAAAAAAAAGCTGTCAAATTTAATCTGACAGCTTTTTTTTATCCATTCGGATATATTCAGACAGTTAAGCCCGGTCAGGCTGCTCCCAATTGTTTCAGCATCCTTGCATGTTCTCTCACCGCTCTGAAAAATCCAGGTTGTACATTATATGGAACCTTATATTTTTTAGCCGTTTCCTTAACAAATTTTGAAATTTTCGGATAATGGACATGACTGATGTTCGGAAATAGATGGTGTTCCACCTGGTAATTTAATCCTCCTACCAACCAAGTGATTAACTTGTTTCCGGGAGCGAAATCAGATGTGGTTTTCAATTGATGAATTGCCCAGTTATTTTCCATGCTTCCATTTTCAACCGGGAGAGGAAATTCCGCCATGGGAACTACGTGGGCAGTCTGGAAAACGGTGGTAAGGATAAAGCCTGTTACAAAATGCATAAGGAAAAAGAATATCAAAGTCCAGTACCAGGCAAAAGGAAGGATCAAAATGGGAAGGACAATAAAAAATGAAAAATACACCGCCTTTGCAATACTTAACTCAAGGAACAACTTGGAATAAGATTTTTTGCTACTGAGATTAGCACCTTCCTTCCGATACCGGTTTAATTGTCCGAAATCCTTCGCTACTATCCATGAAAGCGTCATTAATCCATACAGAAACCATGCATAAATATGCTGAAATTTGTGCAGTTTTAATCTTGGTTTATGGGGAGATAAACGCATTACCGGTCCCGGATCAATATCTTCATCATGTCCGTCAATGTTTGTAAAACCATGATGCATTGTGTTGTGCTGATATTGCCAGTTTGGAGGAAATCCACCAACCAGGAACATGGTCTTGCTCATCCATTTGTTCACTTTTTGATTTTTTGAATAGCTTCGATGATTGGCATCATGCATTACACCCATACCTACACCTGCTTTACCCACTCCAATTAATATCCAGCAGAAAAGTACTCCAGCAAATGAACTTATTATTCCCGTAATCATGAGAATATAAGGCAGAATATAGAGTGAAAGCATAAAAACGCTTTTTAGATACAGATTCATATTACCCCCACTGGAGATATTGTTTTTTTCAAAATATTCTGTAACTCTTTGTCTTAATTCAGCTATAAATTCTGAATTATCTTTAGAAGGGAAATTTATTTTTTGACCCATGTTTATTGTTGTATGTGTTATCAAAAGCTTTTGCCTTTTATTCCTTATTAATTTTGAATATCGGAATTGGATTTTCTAATAAACTCCGGCTAAAAATAAGCTTTTCGGATGCAAAAGTATGAATATTAAACTAATAGTAGCATTATTTATATGTTAAAGTATGTATAATGCTAATATTTAGTTAATTATAAGCGATCAGAGGGTTTTCAGGCAACTTTATTTAAGACAAAACTCCAATATTCAAACTTACCGTTGTTAAATGAATTATATCTTTTAGTCCCTTTTGTTCCGGCAAATGCAGAAAATGATTTTCTCAATGATCCTGGAATATTATTATTAATTAACTGCTCTCTTCTCCCGGTATCCAATTCCAGACCTTTGGCTACATTTCTGGTGATATTCTTTTCACTGACTATAATGAAACCATTTTTCTGAAGCTTATTTCGAATGGAATTTACATCCTCGGTCTCAATCATATCGGCAAATAAAAATTCACCTTTCGGTGTTAGTATTCTATGAACCTCCTTAAAGAAAGTTTCAATATTGGAATAACATCTTGCTGATTCGACATTAAGAACTACATCGGTACTTCCCGTTGGCATAGGTATCTTTTCAGCTTTTCCTTCCTTAAAATTTAATCCGGGTGTATTATAAAAGCGATTGCAAAAGGAAATTACCCCTGATGAAATATCCACACCGATATATGACTTTGGTTTATGATAGCGTGAAATAAAATCAGCACCCCCGCCACGACCCGATCCAATTTCAGTTACATTTTTCCCTTTCAGGGAACTGCCGGTTGCCACATGATTATACAGTTGAATGCAGTAACGGTTTATTTCATCCTTTTTTTGTAAACTTAAAACAGGATCTCCATTTAAACTTTCATACCCATAGTTCATAAAGTTTACCCTGCTTTCTTTGTCAAAACGGATTAGCAGGTTGTGCCAAATCCTCCACATAGGTCTTCTCAGGGCAACAGGGAATTCACAATATTTATCTACAAAATTCGACATAATTTTATTTATTTGTTTAGGTCAAAATTAGGGCGACCCCTAGATTTAAAAGAATAAAAGGGATTACTAACAGGGAATTTGGGAGGAATGGTTCAAACATGGGGCGAACAACCCGGATTGAGGGGCGAATTCATTCTTTTTCGGTGATAACTTCACGGATAATATTCAAATACGTTCTTGATACAGGTACTTTTTCAGTGAATTGGTGAACTTTCAGAAAGTGCCCGCTGTAGTTTCGGACTAACCTGTCGATATAATTAGTATTAACAATAGCAGTTC
>CBDUPM010000122.1:0-7349 GCA_965369105.1 uncultured Bacteroidales bacterium
GCTTTTTTAAAGCTGAATCCGGACCCGATACCCCCGATTAAAATCGATATTGAGTCAAACAGAACCGGGCCCCTTACTGAAGAGCTTGAAATTCCATCGGATACCGGGATAAATGCAGATGAGCTTTCATATTCACATTTGCATGTTCACTCTCAATATTCAATCCTGGATGGGGCTGCTTCCATTGCCGGAATAATAAAGAAAGCCAAGCAGGACAGTATGAAAGCGGTAGCATTAACAGATCATGGCAATATGTTTGGCGCCAAGGTTTTTCATAATGAAGCTACTAAAAACGATATTCTGCCTATCCTCGGTTGTGAAGTTTATATAGCAAACAGGAGCCGCTTCGACAAAGATGTAAAATCGGATGGTGGGGGAGCACATTTGATTCTGCTGGCAAAAAATAAAACCGGATATCACAACCTGATAAAAATAGTTTCCCTGGGATGGACAGAAGGATTTTATTACAAGCCCCGGATCGATAAAGATCTGATCCGTGAAAATCATGAAGGTCTGATTGCACTTTCAGCCTGCCTGGGAGGAGAAATTCCAAAAGCAATTGTTGAACAGGGTGTACCGGAAGGCGAAAAAATTATCCTGGAATATAAAGAAATCTTTGGAGACGATTTTTACCTTGAATTGCAAAGACATCCTTCCCAAAAAGAAGGAATTAATGAAAAGGTATTCAACGACCAGGTCTATGTCAATCGCATCCTTTTGGAAATGGGTAAAAAACACCATATCAAATGTGTGGCAACCAATGATGTGCATTTTATCAATCCTGAAGATGCCCCGGCTCACGACCGGCTGATATGCCTCAGCACCAATGCCGATCTGGACGATCCAAACCGGATGAAATATACCGAGCAGGAATGGTTCAAGACAACCAAAGAAATGTCGGTGTTGTTTTCAGATATCCCGGAAGTTTTGAATAATACCCAGGAAATCGTAAATAAAGTGGAATCCTATGAGCTCAACCGTGAACCTTTATTACCGGCCTTTCCTATCCCTGAAGATTTTGAAAATGAAGATGATTATCTGAGGCATCTTACCTATGAAGGGGCAAAAGAACGATATGAAAATATAGATGATAAAACCAGGGAAAGAATTGATTTCGAGCTGGAAACTGTGAAAAAAATGGGATTCCCGGGATACTTTTTAATTGTCCAGGATTTTATTAACCAGGCACGGAAAATGGGGGTGTCTGTGGGGCCGGGACGTGGATCCGCGGCCGGATCCGTTGTAGCCTACTGCACAGGAATTACAGATATTGATCCTCTCAGGTATAATTTGCTGTTTGAAAGATTCCTGAATCCTGACCGGATATCCATGCCTGATATTGATATTGATTTTGATGAGGACGGACGCGAGGATATTCTTCGATGGGTAGTTGAAAAATATGGTAAAAAAAGAGTTGCCCACATCATTACTTTTGGAACCATGGCAGCTAAAAT
Source organism: uncultured Bacteroidales bacterium (assembly GCA_965369105.1). Lineage (GTDB taxonomy): Bacteria > Bacteroidota > Bacteroidia > Bacteroidales > JAGLSB01. The sequence continues at coordinate 1,455 of CBDUPM010000122.1, forward strand.
GGCCATCAGGGATGTGGCACGGATATAAAAATTACCACTTTCAGATGCCGACCGGCTGGCCAAGCTGGTACCGGAAAGACCCGGAACAAATTTAAAACAGGCCTACGAGGAAGTCCCGGAATTAAAAAATGAAAAAAATTCCGATAATGAACTAATCGCCTCAACCCTAAAATATGCAGGAACCCTGGAAGGATCCGTCAGGCATACAGGTCTCCATGCCTGTGGTATTATTATTGGTAAGGACGACCTTATCGAGCATGTTCCCATATGCGTATCCAAAGATTCTGATCTTCTTGTCACCCAATTTGATGGAAAACACATTGAAGATGTAGGAATGCTGAAAATGGATTTCCTGGGCTTAAAAACCCTTTCCATAATAAAAGACGCAATAAAGAATGTTAAGGAATCAAGGGGGATTGATATTGACTTCAAGAAAATTCCGCTGGATGACGAGAAAACATATGAACTATACAGCCGGGGTGATACCACAGGCCTCTTCCAGTTTGAATCGCCCGGTATGAAAAAACACCTTCGGAACCTTAAGCCCAACCGTTTTGAAGATTTAATCGCCATGAATGCCCTGTATCGTCCGGGCCCCATGGAATATATCCCAAACTTCATCGACCGGAAACATGGCAGGGAAAAGATAAAATATGCCCTTCCGGAAATGGAGGAGGAATTGAAAGAAACATATGGGATAACCGTTTACCAGGAACAGGTGATGAGGTTATCCAGGATGCTGGCCGGATTTACCCGGGGAGAAGCTGACTCCCTTCGAAAGGCCATGGGGAAAAAGATTAAGAAGATGATGGATGAGCTGAAAGCAAAATTCCTGGAAGGTTGTGCTAAAAATGGTCATGATGAAAAAACCGTGTTACAAATTTGGGCCGACTGGGAAGCATTTGCCCAGTATGCTTTTAATAAATCTCATTCAACCTGTTATGCTTACGTTTCCTATCAGACAGCCTACCTGAAAGCTAATTATCCGGCTGAATTTATGGCTGCCGTTCTTAGCCGGAATTTTACGGATATTGGCAAAATAGGACCTTTTATGGATGAGTGTAAAAGGATGGGCATTAAAGTACTGGGACCGGATATCAATGAAAGCAATGTGAAATTTACCGTAAACAGCAAGGGGAATATCCGCATTGGAATGGGAGCCATAAAAGGGGTGGGTGAAAATGCTGTAATCTCTATTGTGGAGGAAAGGAAAACAAATGGTCCCTATACCGATATATATAATCTGATTGAAAGATCTGATCAAAAAACAGTAAATAAGAAAACCATTGAAGGTCTGGCAGCCACAGGTGCTTTTGACCAGTTTGAAGAGATAAACAGGAGACAGTATTTTTCAGATACCGGTTCAGAGCCCTCTTTTATTGATGCCCTTATCCGTTATGGAAACCGTTTAAAATCAGAACAAAACAGCTCCCAGCAATCGCTTTTCGGTGAAACAAATACGGATACCATACAAAAACCTGAGCCTGCACCTACAGAGGATTGGGAATTGATGGATAAAATCAAAAAAGAAAAGGATTTAATAGGAATTTACTTAACGGCTCATCCCCTGGACCGGTTCAAACCTGAAATTGAGAATCTTTGTACAACCGATTTATATACCCTGAATAATGATATTCAGTCCCTTACCCAAAAAGAATTCACATTTGCCGGTATGGTCAAGTCATTTAGGGAAGGGATAGCCCAAAAGAATAATAAACCATTTGGGAATGCTGTTCTTGAAGATTATACCGACACCTACCAGCTGGGTTTGTGGAGAAATGATTTTGTGAATTTTAAAAACTATTTTACCCCGGGAGTAGCCCTGATAATTAAGGCAAATGCAGAAGAATGGCAATCAAAAGATGGCCGAAAAGGGATTTCATTACGAATTAAAAGCATTCATTTATTGTCTGAAGTACGAAATGAATTAGTGAAACAAGTGAATTTAACCATCGGATCTAAAAGTGTAAACAGGGAATTAATTGAGAACTTAAAACAATTCGTTAAAAAACCGAAAAAAGATAACAAGGGAAAACTTTTATATTTTGCAATTGTTGATAAGGAATCTAACATAACCGTTAAACTTTTTTCAAGAAATCAATACATTGAAATTTCAGATGATTTTTTCAAATTCATAGAAGATAATAAGGATATACAATACAAATTATTATAAGGTTTAGCTATCTTTGATGGCAAATCTGGTAACACTTAAAAAATAATATTATGGCACTTGAAATTACAGACAGCAATTTTGAAGAACTCGTGGTAAAATCAGACAAACCTGTCATTGTTGATTTTTGGGCAGAATGGTGTGGACCCTGCCGTATGGTTGGACCCATTGTACAGGAAATCGGTGAGGAATATGGAGAAAAAGCAGTGGTGGGAAAATTAGATGTTGACAGCAATCCTGACGTTACAATGAAATTCGGAATCAGGAATATACCCACGATTCTCTTCTTTAAAAACGGGGAAGTTGCAGACAAACAGGTTGGCGCAGTTCCTAAATCTGTACTCGTTGAAAAGCTTGAAGCTCTCCTTTAAATCGGTTATCTGGTATAAAACTTTAAGAATTTTCAAGATTTACAATAGCTGTAAATAAAAGAATTATTCCCTCCCACTCAATTGAATTTATTGACTGTAATCATATCCTGTAGCATATGATGAAATTCTATAAATTGTTTCGAGGGGAGGGTTTTTTTTCGATAAATATTAAATCATATCCATGAATAAACTAAGAAAAGTCGCTGTTTTTTGCGCTTCCAGTCCGGGCATTGATGAAATATATTTTGATGAGACCAGGCTCCTTACCCGTACGCTGGTGAAAAAGGGTGTTTCCATAAACTATGGGGGCGGAGGAATCGGGCTAATGGGGGCAATAGCTGATACCGTTTTGGAAGAAAATGGAAACATCACAGGGTTTATTCCGGCTTTTATGATGGAAATGGAGTGGGCTCATCCCGGTGTAAAAGATATGGTTGTGGTAAAAGATATGCACGAAAGAAAATTTTTAATTCAAAAGGATATTGATGCCATTATAAGTTTACCGGGTGGTGTGGGTACAATGGATGAATTGTTTGAATATATAACCCTCAAGCAGCTGGGACAATTTACAAAGCCTATTATCATATTGAATACCAATGGTTTTTATGACCCGATCCTGGAGCTTCTCGACCAAATGATCCAGCAGAATTTTATGAGGAACATACATGGCGATCTGTGGACGGTTGTAAATAAACCTTCAGACGTGATAAATGCCATTCAAAATGCCCCTCCCTGGGATTCCGGCGCATTGAAGTTTGCCGCTGTAAAAAAGTCTGATAACGACTGACTCCGGAACCATTTGGACCTTTGACCATCGCAGGCCTGTCAACCCCTGCTAAAATCTTCTGCCAATTATCAGAATATCATCCACCTGCTCAATATCTCCTCTCCAGGCTTCAAGGGTTTTATCCAGGATTTGATGTTGAGTTTCCACATCCTTGTCGTATAATGCCAGGAAGAGTTCTTTCATAGGCTTGGATTTAAATTTTTTCCCGGTTTCTCCCCCGAACTGATCTGCATAACCATCAGAAAAAATATAAATCGTATCCCCTTTACTAATCTGAATTTCATGATTTGTAAAGTTTGTAATATGCTCCACTTTTGAAGATCTTCCGATTCCAAATCTGTTTGCCTTTATTTCTTCAAGCTCTCCGTCTTTTATGATAACCAGGGGATTGTATCCTCCGGCATATTCAAGGATTTTTGTTTTTTTATCATAACAGATTAGCGCAAGGTCCATACCGTCATAAACAGTGCTTTCTGCATCCGTGCTTTTAAGGGCTTCCACTACCTCCACATTCAGATCATCGAGTATCTCTCCGGGTTTATAAATCCCTTTTTCTTTTACAATTTTATTCAGGAAATTTGACCCGATAATCGACATAAATGCCCCGGGAACACCATGGCCTGTGCAATCAACTGCAGCCAGGAATTCCTTATCCCCCACTACTTCCAGCCAGTAAAAATCTCCACTGACAATGTCCTTGGGTTTAAAAAGAATAAAGGTGTCGTCAAATGGAATTTCGGGAGGAAGAATGGCAACCTGTATCCTTTTTGCGTAGCGGATAGAATCTGTAATATCTTTATTCTTCTCTGCCAGTTCCTCTTTTTGGGCGACAACTTCAGCGGTCCTCTCCTTTACTTTTTCTTCCAGTATTTTCTTTTCTTTTACCAGGTTCCTCTCCCTGATCTTAATATAGGTAATGATTCCCGCTGTAACTGCAACTATCATGGTAATGATAAACCAAACCGTCCGGTAAAATGGCGGCCGGATCTGAAACTGGTAAACTACGGGTTCTTCATTCCAAAATCCCTCGCTGTTCCGTGCCTTTACTTTAAAGGTATATTTCTTGGGTGCAAGTGAAGGATATGTAACACTGGTTTGCCGGGTTAGGGGCCTCCAGTCATTATCCGCCCCTTCCAGCATAATCTGATAGGCCACAGCATCCGGATTGGTTAAACAAATACTGATGTAATCAATCACTACATCATTTTCACTGTGTTTCAACTTTAGTCCCTGTGCAAGATCCCGGTCTTCCAGGTTCACTTTAATTTTAACTATGTGGGTAAGAGGATCTTTATTAATTTTTCGGGCTATGTTCGGATTATACCGGGTTACTCCGGCCACAGTGCCGAACCATAAAAATCCGTTTGAGTCTTCAAATACAGCGTTTTCTTTTGTTTCTATACCCGTAAAGCCGTTCTTCTGATTGAATGAGAAAGTCCGGTCCAGGCCCGGATCATAAATATTCAAACCTTTATTTGTTCCTATGTAAACCCTGTCATCTTTATCGACTTCAACAAGATTTATAAGATTTGCCAGGAGGCCGTCAGAGACCCTGAGGCTTTTTACTATTTCCTTTTTTTCAGGATCAATAACCAGTAAACCATGAGCTTCTGTTCCCACCCAGATAAATCCTTTTTTATCACTTGTTATGCATTTGGCAGTAAAATTCTGATCCAATTCAAAGGGATAAATACTATCCTGGTAGAAATAATTCAACCCACTGTTCTCCATTCCTATCCACAGGCGTTCATTTTCATCAAAATACAAAGAGGTAATGTAGTTTGTTTTTAAACCGGCCGACTGGGTGTAGTAGGAAGCTGAACGGGATTTATAATCATAGGCTATAAGACCATCAAAAGTCCCGGTCCATATCAGTCCTTCTAACCCGGGCTCCAGTGCAGTAGCAGTAAGGTCCGCAATATAGGAATTCAAAAGAGGTTCATAGGTGAAAGTTTTATTCTGGGTGTTGTAGGTAAAAACACCTTCTCTTTCAACTGCCATCCAGATTCTTTTTTTTGAATCTTCCTTAATAAAGGTTATTTGCTTTCCTTTCAATTTATAGAAATCCGAAAATTTCTGTCTTTTCGTGTCAAGTATGCTTATTCCTTTGTTTGTTCCCAGCCAGAGATTCCCTTTATCATCTTCCAGGATTGAAAGAATTTGAGAATCCATCAGCCCGTCTTCTTCCGAATAGGAAATAAAATTTTCACCTTTAAAAATGGACAAGCCGTTTTCCTCGGTACCAATCAGGATATTCCCTTCATGATCTTCAATTATTTTCCGTATAACCAAATCAGGTAAACCATTGTCGTTATTAAAGACTCTTAGTTTTCCTTCTTTATCTATTAAGGTAATGCCGCCATCCCAGGTTCCCACCCAGATGTTTTGGTTATGATCTTCACTGATAGTCGTTATCCAGTTTGATGAGAGTCCGTCCCTGATATCATATACCTTGAAGGTGTCCTTTTTAATATCATATTTGTATAAACCTCCGTGAAAAGTTCCAAACCAAAGGTTTTTATTACTATCCTCAAACATAGAAATGATCATGAAAAAGCTGGACATAC
>CBDUPM010000123.1:0-7322 GCA_965369105.1 uncultured Bacteroidales bacterium
AGGGGAGTTTTGGAGTCCAGGGTATCGCCCGTATAAGAAACAAATATGGTAGGAATGCTCAGGGTGTTACCAATAATAAATGCCGGGGATGACGGATCCCAGGCGGTGTATCCACGTGCTTCAAAAGTGTTTCTTAATCCACCGCTTGGAAAAGAGGATGCGTCAGGTTCCTGCTGTGCCAGGAGCTTTCCGCTGAAATTTTCCACAACGCCTCCGGTTGGAGAAGGATCAATAAAGGCATCATGCTTTTCAGCTGTTCCGTCGGTCAGGGGATGAAACCAGTGCGTATAGTGCGTAACTCCCTGTTCCATTGCCCAGGCTTTCATAGCTGAGGCCACCTGGTCGGCTATTTTCCTGTCGATTCGGGTGCCTCTTTCAATGGCTTCCATTACCTTTCCGAATGCATCTTCAGAAAGATACTTTCTCATCTTCAAATAATCAAACACATTGCTGGCGAAGTAATCAGAAACCTTGTTGGCAGGAGCTTCTACAAAATTGGGTTCTCTTTTAAAAACTTCTTTTAAAGCGTCAAACCGGATAATGGCCATAATATTTTTGTTTTTTAGGTGAAATCAATAATTCTCTATACAAAAATATACTTTTATCCTCTTCACCCCCTCTTTTTTAATGGTTTTTATTAAAAAAATAATTTCCTGTTGAGATTCTTTAAAGAAATACAGAATTTGTCTGATTGCAAGGGAGATAAACTGGAATGAGCAGAAAGCAGAATTGAAATGGCTGGCGAGTAAGGATAAACCACAAAGGACGCAGGGAAAAATCATTTGAAGGGACCGATATGGTGTCCCGTGCAATTTCCCTGCGTCCCCTGTGGTTAACTTTATTTTTTATTTCAGGGTTTAAAAAGCTGATTTTACTTCATTTCCACATAGTTCTTGTAGAACAATGGAATGGTCTCGATTCCCTTATAGAAATTGAATAATGGATAATTTTCATTTGGTGAATGAATGGCATCCGACTCCAGTCCGAAACCCAGTAAAATAGATTTGATCCCCAGCACTTCTTCAAAGGTTGAAATAATTGGGATACTTCCGCCACTTCGGGTTGGAACCGGTTTTTTTCCAAAAGTTTCTTCCATTGCCTTGCTTGCCGCCTGGTAAGCCGGGGTGTCAATTGGCGAAACATATCCCTGTCCACCATGCAAACTTTTGACCTTTACTTTGACGGATGAGGGTGCAAGAGACATAAAATAATCTTCAAATAATTTATCTATTTTCAGGTGGTTCTGATTGGGAACCAATCGCATGGATATTTTTGCATATGCCTTTGAAGGCAGAACTGTTTTCGCTCCTTCACCGGTATAGCCTCCCCAAATTCCACATACATCCAGGCTGGGCCTGATTCCGGTTCTTTCATTGGTGGTATAGCCTTTTTCTCCATAGACTTCTTTCACATCAATGGCTTTTTTGTATTCTTCCAGGTTGAAAGGTGCCTTGGCCATTTCTGCTCTTTCTTCTTTACTGGAAATGATCACATCATCATAAAAACCAGGAATCGTGATCTGATTGTTTTCATCAGTAAGTTTAGAAATCATTTCAGCGAGAATATTAATTGGATTTGCCACGGCTCCTCCAAAAAGACCGGAGTGCAAATCACGGTTTGGACCGGTCAGCTCCACTTCAAGATAACTAAGTCCACGCAATCCAACCGTAATGGAAGGAATATCATCAGCAATCATGGTTGTATCAGAAACCAGGATAATATCAGCTTTCAGAAGATCCCGGTTTTCTTCGCAATATTTCTTTAAAGAAGGGGATCCTATTTCCTCTTCACCTTCAATCATAAATTTTACATTGGTAACCAGGCTATCTGTTTGGTTCATCAGTTCAAATGCCTTGACATGCATGAATAGCTGGCCTTTATCATCATCTGCTCCTCGGGCAAATATTTTCCCCTCTCTTACTTCTGGTTCAAAAGGTTTGCTGGTCCATAAATTAAGAGGCTCAACCGGTTGGACATCATAATGCCCGTAAACCAATACGATTGGCAAGGATGGATCAATAATTTTCTCACCATACACAACCGGGTGGCCTGTTGTTTCCATAATTTCAACCCTGTCGGCCCCTGCAGAAAGCAAACTTGATTTAACTGCCTCAGCGCATTTCAACATATCAGCTTTATGCTCAGACATAGAACTAATAGAAGGGATACGAATTAATTCAAATAATTCTTCGAGAAATCTCTCTTTATTCTTTTCGATATATTCTTTAATCATATTGTAAATGTTTTTACTTAAGTGTGCAAAGATAATCAATAATTCTCTAGGGAACAGACTGCTTTTTGACATGATATTGAATTCAGTTTAAAGCCCTAAAGCATTATATCAATCAGCCTGAGGTCTATGGTTCGAAAGATTTCTATCCTTTGAAATTATGTGGGCTGCAGGGAGGATAGAATTTTAAAAGTCTTGTTTCAATTATGGATTCTCTCTTCCCTTGTTGAATTCAGAATAGACGGTTTCCATTTCATCGTATAGTTTTTCTCCCATCAACCTTATAATGGAATCTTTTAAAAACCTGAAAACGGGCATAGATTTTTTTTTACCCAAAATTCTTGCTGGTTCACAGATCTGCCAGCGATGATAATTTACCGCAGTCAATTCACCCACTTTGCTCAAGCGGATGGGATACAGATGACAGGAAAGGGGTTTTCGGAATGTAATTTTACCTTTTTCATATGCTTCCTCAATCCCGCAAAATGCTATTCCTTTCTTAAAAATGGTATATGCACATTCTTTGCCGTAAATCAAAGGGGTAACCTTTTCCCCATCTGCATCCACTACCCATTTTCCCTGTTGCTCAATGGCTCTTTTCCCTTTTATACTTATGTGATGACTGAATTTATTATAAATGGATTCCAGCAATTCCGCTTCATCATCATTCAGCGGGGCTCCGGCGTCCCCAAATACACAACAATTTCCATGACATTTTTCAAGATCACAAATAAATTTCTCTTCAAAAAGATCCAGGCTGACAAGATAATCCCCAATATGAACCATTCCCAGTTTTTTTAGTACACAAAAATAGGAATTATTAAGGGAGGAAACAGATAAATAAGAAATTAAGCCGATTTAAAATTTCAATGATTATTTTTGGGTAAAATTTCAGATTTGAGAATACTGACCCTTATATTGATCCTTTTACTTTCCTGGAATAATTCCCGGGGACAAAACCAACAGAAATTGCTGGAGAATCCGGTTATCCTGGCTGAGGTTAAAAAAGGACTGGATGCTATTTACAGTTTTGATTTTGAATTAGGGAAAAGCAGTATTTCAGAGGTAAGAAAAGTTTTTCCTGATCATCCGGTAACCTATTTCATGGAGTCCCTCCTGGTTTATTGGCAAAACTTCCCTTTGATTCCTGATAATGAAAATTCTGAAGACTTTGTACAGTTAATGGAGAAATGCATAGATATTTCTTCTGTAAGATTAAAAGAAAATGAAAATGATCTTGAAGCCATCTTTTTTGACCTTTTTGGAAGAGCTTTTTATGTCATGTATTGGGCTGATAATGGTAAACCTGGAAAGGTAGTCCCTCATTTAAACACCCTTTACAAGCATACTATGGAAGGATTTGAAATTATGAAAAGTTTTAATGAATTCTATTTTACCACGGGCTTGTATAACTATTATATTGAAGCTTATCCTGAAAAACATCCGGCATACAAGACCATAACTGCATTTTTCCAGGACGGAAATAAAACACTGGGCTTAAAACAACTGCAACATTGTGCAGATAATGCAATTTTCCTCAGGGTAGAAGCAAAACTTTTCCTCTCCTTACTATATCTTAATTATGAAATTGACATGGATTCCTCTTCCATCTATGCTGCAGAATTATATAAAGAGTTTCCTGACAATCCCTATTATGCCGGTAAATATCTTGAAATTCTGATTTATAATAAAAAATATTTTTTTGCTCCTGTAATATTGAAAAGGTTAAAAAACCAGGACAATGATTTTGCCCAAATGCAGTATCTTTTATTCAATGCCATGTATCTTGAAAAATCTGAAAAAAATTATACCGAGGCAAAAAAGCTATATGAAAAAGCACTTGTTTATTCCAGTAAATATGGTTACTTCACCGACCATTACACCGCCATGGCGTACATGGGTTTAGGCAGACACTACCAGAGAAAGGGAAATTCGTCAAAGGCCGGTAAACATTTCAGGGATGCCAGAAAAAACACCAGTTACGATTATGTAATTCAAGACCGCTGAGCTTTTTTCAGGCTTATTAAAGCTATCCCTGCCAGGGTGAGAAAACCCCCAATCAATTCAAGAGTTCCGGGAAAGGTGTTCAGAAAAACAAAAGCACCAATCAGCACCCAAACAGCCTTGGTGCTGATAACCAGCGAAGTTTTTGCTGCTTCGATATATCTCAATGCCTGATAGGCAAAAATAATCGTGAGTAAAGTCTCAAGAAAAGACCCGACCAACACATCGGCCCAAACACCCGGGGAAATTTTGATTTCCCGGTCTGAAAAAATTAAAATAACAGAAAAGACAAGAAATAACAGAACGGACCTTATGGTGGACATAATTTCCGGTTCGAGAATATTCTTTTTCCTTCGTGCCAGGATGGTGGCTACCGCAAAAAATACTGATGCCAGTAAAACATACTGGGAACCCGGCTGGATAATTAACTTCAAACTGGAACCGGGATAGAAACTGATAATAAACACTCCACCCAAAGTGAGCATTATTCCGGTAAGTTGCCAAAAATTGTATTTTTCTTTCAACAAACTTATACCCATAATCGTGACCAAAACGGGACCGAGATTGCCAATAAAGGAAACCACGGCAGGATTTTCCATTTGTTGAATCGCAAAGTAAAATGAAACGGTGCCCAGACCCTCAAGTACTGCTATTATGATGGAAAGTCGTAAACTTTCCCCTTTGGTTATGATTTTTAAAACTTTCCTTTTTCTGACCAGGGTATAAAAAATATTCAAAATAGCACCCGCACCAAACCAGGTAAATCCGAATAAAACCATATCAATGGAATTCAGGGCTGATTTAGAAAATACAAAGGATGCAGCAAGGGCTACCGAGGCTGCAAAAGCGAAAAGATACCCTTTTAAAACCGGATTGATCATTTCATTCTGAAATTAGAAAGTCGTAAAATTAACAAAGTTTCTGAACAGCCGGGTTTTTGATTTGTTATATTTAATCCAAAGAAATGAATAAGAACAAACAAAAGCTGGAAAAAATACTTTCTGAAAATAATCTCAAGGTTTTCAGGAAAATCCAATATGATAATATTCTAAACTTTGTTTTTGAGAATATTAAAAGCCGGAGTTTTCCATCCCGGAGCTATTTTTTTATCAGCATTCTAGGATTCGTATTATTGCTAACCTACAGCATATTGGTATTTTCCAGTGGGGAGATTCAAATTAAGAGCTATTTAATCTGGTTCGTGGGTGGAATTTTCGCAGGATCAATTCTTATTATTCCCTTTCATGAATTACTCCATGCCTTAGCCTATAAATTCACCGGAGCACCCAAAATTCATTATGGAATGGATTTAAAGCAAATGATTTTTTATGTGACAGCCGACCGGTATATTATAGGTGCGAAAAAATTTTACCTTGTTGCAATGGCTCCTTTCGCCGTCATTAATTTGGCAGGTATATCTTTTATCCTGAGTCATCCTTCACCCGAAATAATAATTGGACTTTTGACCTTCCTCTTTTTGCATAATCTGATGTGCATTGGTGATTTCGCTATGTTATCTTTCTTTTACAAGCATCGCGATAAGGAACTTTTCACTTTTGATATTCTGGAAGATAAAGAATCCTATATTTGCGAACCCGTTTAAAAAATATCAAATGGCAGGATTCTTAAAACAGATCAAATCATATCCCAAAACATTCTGGACAGCCAACACCCTTGAATTATTTGAAAGATGGGCCTATTATGGACTCTTTAATTTGCTGGCCTTATATTTAACAAATTCTCCGGAGTCGGGGGCCCTTGGATTTAGCCAGATAGAGAAGGGCGCCATTATGGGGACAGTAAATTTTATCCTGTATTTTCTTCCGGTTATTACCGGGGCAATAGCTGATAAATACGGTTACCGGAGAGTTTTGATTGTAGCATTTATAATCCTTGCCTCCGGTTATTACCTGATGGGACAGGTCAAATCCTATAATGCCGTTTTCATCACCTTTTTTTATGTTGCCATTGGTGCGGCCCTTTTTAAACCTATCATTTCAGCAACTATTGCAAAAACCACAAACGACAGCAATTCATCCCTCGGTTTTGGGATCTTTTACATGATGATAAATGTAGGAGGATTGATTGGACCTGTGATGGCTTCCGAATTAAGAGAAATCAGCTGGAGCTATATGTTTTTAATGTCCTCAGGAGCCATCATGATAAACCTGCTGGTTACCCTTTTCTTTTTTAAAGAACCTGAAAGGGAAAAAAACGGAGACTCCCTGGGCAAAAGCTTGAAAATTATCTTCTCGAATATCTTCAACGTTCTGAAGGATTTCAAATTTACCCTGTTTCTGATTATCATTATTGGTTCATGGACTGTCTACTGGCAATACTTCTTTAGTCTGCCGGTCTTTATTGAACAATGGACTGATACTGGTAAATTGTATGATGCGATATATTCCTTCTGGCCGGGATTTGCCCGGGCAATCGGAACGGATGAGGGAATTATTCTTGCTGAAAAGATAATTGCACTTGATGCATTCCTGATAGTTATTTTCCAGGTTGTAATCAGCACCCTTATTTCAAAGTTCAGACCTCTTCATTCCATGACAACAGGGATAATTGTAAATACAATCGGACTGACATTGGCCGTGTTAACCCGGAATCCTTTCTTTTTAATTAGCAGCATTTTTATTTTTTCTATCGGAGAAATGACATTTTCTCCAAAAATTCTGGAATATATTGCAAAAATTGCTCCGGCAGATAAGGCAGCCCTGTATATGGGAACACAGTTTCTACCCATTGCTGCGGGGAATTTTATCGGAGGATTTATTGCGGGTGGTGTTTATGAAAGATTTGCTGACAAGATTACCATGGCCGGAAATATACTTCCCACAGCACCGGCTCCGGGCAGCAGCAGTGATCAAATATTAAATTCTGCAATGGAATATACCGGATTGAACAGCGCTGAATTAACCCAACATTTATGGGATATTAATAATCCTGCTGCCTTTGGATATGTATTGGCCGGAATGGGAATATTTACCGTTATTTGTCTGTTGATTTATGACCGGATATACTTTAAAAAATAAGAAAGAGGATGCATAACATCCTCTTTCAAAATTTGTCTTTCGACGTCACT
>CBDUPM010000124.1:0-7306 GCA_965369105.1 uncultured Bacteroidales bacterium
ATTCAGGATACTGATACATCTCTCTGAATGTTTCGTTGCCAAAAAAGTCAGACCAGATAGCACAATACCTGAGGGTACATATCCATGGCTACTCCAGTTTATGATTTCAAATACCGTGTTTAACAGGAATATTTTGTGAAAAAAGCAAATATTCTTCTGTAATCCGTAATGATTTTCTGATAGCTTCCTGCTTACAGACAAATCCTAACTACTCCTTTCCTGAATATTCTTTTTATCCAAAAATTCTTTATAGCTGAAAACAAATCTTATTTCTCCATAGCTGAATTCATCTTTAAATAATTCTTTGGTTTCTGAAAAGCTTCCTTCGCCTGATGATCTGAAATGAGATAATAATCGGTTGACCTTATTTTTGTCCATTAATTCCAGAATATCAAGTTCTCCGCTTGCGATCTTTTTAGACAGGTGAGTTTCAATAGTACCGGTGGTTAAATTTCTTTCCATGGCAATCTCCTTAACGCTTTTTCCCTGCCTGAATAACCCAAAACTTATTTCACTGGTGTGAATTTTCTCAGGTTTTTTGTTTTTAGGCACCGGCATTCCCCCTTCCTCAGTACTGTTTAATTGGATAGCATGACCGCTTCGATCTGTTACTATCCTTAGAATTTCCGCTCCGTATTTTTCAATCCCCTTTTTACCCATACCCTTTATTTTACCAAGATCAGATAAATTTACAGGAAGATGATTGGCAATATTTTTTAATGTTTTTATATGAGCTACCCGGTAGGGAGGAACTTTTAATGATTTTGAAACATGATTTCGCCATTTAATTAACTCAGCATAAATATCCGGATGGTTAAGTTTGTCTGAGGTATCAGGAAAAGGTTTTCCGGCTTTTTCTCTTTTTATTTCTGGCTCTAATTCTGATTTTGCCCTGATATCCAGATATTTGTCCACACTAAATCCGGTTGAGCATCCTTCCAAACATAATAACTTAATACTCAGTAATTCTTCTAACTCAACTTTCTTTTTATCCAGTTGCTTTCTTATTTCCTTATTATCCGTTTCGAAATGAATCCCCGGTATTTCCTGAATAATTAATTTTATTTTCCCGGAAAAATAATTGGAAGCTTTTAAAATTCTTTCATTTAAGGCAGGATTCTGCTTAAGATCGACCTGTTTATTATTTAACCCCTGAATTTGCCTGTAAAATGTATCTGAAACAGTAAAAATATCCTTATTAGCCATTTTGGAAATATTCTCCAGTTGAATACTAATATCCTCTGTCAGGCTTCCTTTGAAATTCCTGCTTTTGTAAAGCAGACCGGATAAGGATTGTGCAATATTGCTGAAATCAAAAAGTTCCTCAATTAGCTCTCTTTCATATTTCCGCCGGGCTTCAGAAAGGGATTGCTCATCGGGGTGATTTTCCTCAGCGGAACGGGTAAATCCTGCTACCTTTTCATTTGTAATGAAACTTTCGATTCTTAAGGGCGCATTCAAAACTAATCCTTCAAGAGATTTACAACGGCTCAGAGCAACATAAACCTGCCCGTGAGCAAATGCTGACCGGGCATCAATAATGGTTTTTTCAAAGGTCAGTCCCTGGCTCTTATGAATAGTGATAGCCCAGGCCAGCTTTAAAGGAAACTGAATAAATCTTCCAACAATTTCTTCTTTTATTTCAGCAGTTTCTTCATCAATATGATATTTAACATTTTCCCATTCATGTTTGCCTAATGAAATCAAATTATCTTCCCCTTCACATCTGATCCAGATTTCATCTTCCTCAATTTCACTGATTACCCCTATTTTTCCATTAAAATATTCTTTGTCGGGAGAAGGATCATTCTTGATAAACATTACCTGGGCATCTACTTTCAATTCCAGATGGATATCAGTAGGGAAGGAGTACTCCGGGAAATCTCCCTCTGAATCACCGCTTAGTATAACTGAAGGATTCTTAAGTTCATCAAGTCTCTTTTTATTAATGCTTGCAGCCTGGTGGTTATGCGTAGCCAGGATGATGTATCCATCATGATTCTGATCAATATATCCCGGAATATAACGCTCATTTAAGGTTTTAAGGGTCTCAGAATCTGCAGTAT
Organism: uncultured Bacteroidales bacterium; assembly: GCA_965369105.1. Lineage (GTDB taxonomy): Bacteria > Bacteroidota > Bacteroidia > Bacteroidales > JAGLSB01. The sequence goes on from CBDUPM010000124.1 coordinate 2,067, forward strand.
TTGTTCTTACTTTATTTAAGATATCAATAAAAGCCTGATCGGACTGGCGATAGATTTTTTTCAGCAGGATGGTAATATAATCGGTTTTTTTCAAAGCACGGCTGCTAAAAAAGAAAGCGGAATCGTAATAATCGCGAAGAATTTCCCATTCCTCATTTTTAACCACCGGGGCAAGCTGTTGCAGATCTCCGATCATCAAAAGCTGAACACCTCCAAATACTTTATTACGGTCCTTAAACCTCCTTAGAGTCTCATCGATACCATCCAGCAAGTCTGCTCTTACCATACTGATTTCATCTATAATCAGCAGGTCCAGACTCTTCATGATTCTTATTTTTTCTTTTGAAAACCGCCTGATTTTATCGAATGGTTTTTTACCGCTTTGTCCTGATCCTTGTTGACCCGGAACTATAGGTCCGAATGCTAATTGGAAAAAGGAATGAATGGTCACACCTCCGGCATTAATGGCAGCAACTCCGGTAGGAGCCACGACAATCATTCTTTTGGATGATTTTTTTCGAATTTCTTTGAGAAAAGTTGTTTTGCCGGTTCCGGCTTTACCGGTCAGAAAAATATTTTTTCCGGTTAACTGAACATAAGATTCAGCCAAGTCAAGTTGAAAGTTACTCCCCGTCATTTTAAATAAATATTAATTTTTAATCAAATTCACGGGGCTATCCTAAAGCTTGTTTATCGTTTTTAATCATTAGCTAAATTATGAAAAGAATAAGACTCTTTCAAATGTAAGAATGGATATTTGCATTTCTGATCTCTGATATTGATCACAAAGCCCTGTATATTCGCTCTTTGTAAATTTTGGCAATAAATAGCCGGTAATCTTTTTTCAGATTCCTGAAATCTTTGAATATTATTTAACTTTGGTCATAATAAAAAAATAATATGAATCAATTCAAGTTCGGTACCATAGGCTTAATATACCTTCTTTTACTGTTTTTTAATATTGAATCCTATGCGGAAGACGGATACGATTTATGGATGCGTTATCCATACCTTCAGGATCAAAACCTGCGTGAAGAATATATTTCTCAGTTAAAAAATGTAGTAGTGCCGAAGGCAGATTCCTATAAACCGGTAAGGGACGAACTGAAAAATGCCTTCAGTTCGATGCTTGGAAAGGACATGAATTTTTCCTCGGATTTTATAAAGGAAGAATCCTTATGGATTAGTGATCTGGAAAATCTGCCTGATAGTTTAAAAGGTATTTCTTTTTTCAGAAATATTCAATTGGATAAGGAAGCTTACCGTATATTTTCCCGGACCTTTATGGGTAAGAATTGCATATTTATTATCGGAGGAAGTCCGGTCGGATCTTTATATGGGAGTTTTCACTTTCTGAGATTATTGCAAATGGGGGAAGATATTTCCAGTGTTGAAGTTTTCGAATCTCCAAAAGTAAAGCTAAGACTGCTAAATCACTGGGATAATCTTGACAGGACCGTAGAAAGGGGATATGCAGGATTTTCAATATGGGACTGGCATCGTTTACCCGAATTTACATCACAAAGATATTATGATTATGCGAGGGCAAATGCCTCCATTGGTATTAACGGAACTGTACTGACAAATGTAAATGCAAACTCTCTGGTGCTGACAACAGATTATATCAGAAAAGCAGCGGTACTTGCTGATATATTCCGGCCTTACGGACTGAAGGTATATTTGACCGCCCGCTTTAGTTCGCCCATTGAAATCGGGGGTTTGAATACAGCGGATCCACTTAATGAGGAGGTGAAATACTGGTGGAAGGAAAAGGTGAAGGAAATCTACCAGATGATCCCTGATTTCGGAGGGTTTTTAGTGAAAGCAAATTCGGAAGGTCAACCCGGACCACAGGATTATCAAAGAAGTCATGCAGAAGGCGCCAATATGATGGCGGATGCCCTGGAGGAGTTCGGTGGAATTGTAATGTGGAGGGCATTTGTCTATAGCGAGGCTGTGCCTGATGACAGGGCGAAGCAGGCGTATACCGAATTTAAAGCATTGGATGGAAAGTTTAGGAAAAATGTAATTATCCAGGTAAAAAACGGACCGATTGATTTCCAGCCAAGGGAACCCTTTCATCCATTGTTTGGAGCAACTCCTGAAACCCAAATAGGAATGGAATTTCAGATAACCCAGGAATACCTCGGACAGGGAACACATCTGGTATACCTGGCACCCTTGTTTAAGGAGTGCCTGGATGCGGAAACTTTTGCAAAAGGGAAGGGGTCAGAAGTGTCAAAAGTAATTGATGGAAGTTTGTATGATAAGGAATTAAGCTTAATGGCAGGAGTTTCAAATATAGGAACCTGCAGAAACTGGACGGGACATTATTTCGGACAGGCAAACTGGTATGCATTTGGCAGATTGGCATGGGACCATCAGTTGAATTCAGATCAAATCTCCCGTGAATGGCTCAAAATGACTTTTTCATCCACGGAATCATTTGTTGAAAGCATTTCTAATCTAATGATGGAATCCAGGGAGGCCTGTGTAAATTATATGACCCCAATGGGACTTCATCATATCATGGCACAGGGACATCATTACGGTCCCGGACCCTGGGTTGATAATCTCAGACCGGACTGGACATCAGTTTATTATCACCAGGCAGACCAGGCTGGGATTGGATTTGACCGGACCAAGAATGGAAGTAACGCAATTTCCCAGTATTTTCCAGAGCTTACAGAAAAATACAACAATCCGGCAACCTGTCCTAAAGAATACATATTATGGTTTCATCATCTGGACTGGGATTATAAATTCCTTAACAGCCGGACGCTTTGGGAAGAAATTTGTTTGAGCTATGACAAAGGTGTAAGCAGTGTTGAAGAAATGAGGAGAGTTTGGAATCAACAGGAAATTCATATCGATCATCAAAGATTTTCAGAAGTAAAGCAACTTCTGAGCATACAAAAGAAAGAAGCACAATGGTGGAGGGATGCTTGTTTGACATATTTCAGTTTTGTATCCCGACTGGATTTCCCGGAAGGTATCAGGCCTCCTGAACACGAGCTGGAGTATTACATGAGCCTAAAATTCCCCTATGCTCCCGGAATTAAACCAGAGTGGTAATCCGGAAAGAATGATAGGATAAACGGATTTAAGCAAAAGACAAAAATTGTAAGCTATATTACATCAGATAAACTCTTTACATATAAGTAATTAATTCCTCAATAGTATGACTTTTGTAATTTCCGGTATCAGATATATTTAAAATTAAAAGCTCATGGAATCCATAAACCCATTTAATCTTGAATTAATACGATCACATAAAGAATTGAATTCTCAGGAAATAAGCGACAAAGTTAAAGCATCATATGACAGCTTCCTGGTATTCCGCGATTCAAGTTTGGAAGAAAGGTCTGAAAAATTCATTAAGCTGGCAAAAATCCTGAAAAAAAATGCGGATGAATATGGGAAAACCATTACAATGGAAATGGGAAAACCCATTGTGGAATCAATTGCTGAAATTAAAAAATGCGCATGGGTCTGTGAATTTTATGCAGAAAATGCCAGTTCCTTTTTAAAAGATAAAATCATAGAGACCGATGCGGACATCAGTTGGGTAAGCTACCAAGCCCTGGGGCCTGTTCTGGCTGTGATGCCATGGAATTTTCCTTTCTGGCAGGTATTCCGGTTTGCGGCACCTGCCCTGATGGCAGGCAACACAGCCCTGTTAAAGCATGCATCCAATGTCCAGATTTGTGGAAATTTAATAGAGAAGTTATTCTTAAAAGCCGGGTTTGAAAAAAATGTCTTTCAAAATCTTATGGTTCCATCTCATCGGGTTGAAAGTCTAATTGATAACCCATTGGTTAAAGCGGTAACTCTGACCGGCAGTGAAGCTGCCGGATCTGCCGTGGCTTCCCGTGCAGGAAGAAATATTAAAAAAACAGTACTTGAATTAGGAGGAAATAATGCCTTTGTCGTATTAAAAGATGCAAATTTGGAATTGGCTGTTGAAACAGCTATAACTGCGCGACTTCTGAATGGAGGACAAAGCTGTATTGCAGCCAAAAGGTTTTTAATCGAAGATGATATATATGACGAATTCCTTCAGTTATTGATAAAAAACTTATCCTCTTATCTTGCAGATGATCCCTTAAAAAGAACTACCAGATTGGGTCCCCTTTCCAGTAGCTCCCAATCAGATGAAATAAGAAACCAGATTGATCGATCTGTAGAATCAGGTGCTGTTGTATTGCATAAAGGAAGGTCTACAGGCAATCTTTTTGATCCTGTGATCCTGGTTAATGTAAAACCGGGTATGCCTGCTTTCGATGAAGAGCTGTTTGGTCCCGTTTTCGCTGTTTCAAAAGTAAAAAATTACAAAGAAGCACTTGAATTGTCGAATCATTCAGAATTTGGCCTTGGAATAAATCTCTTCACCAGGTCTAAAGAAATTATAGAATATTTTATAAAATATACTGATGAAGGATCTGTATTCATTAATTCCATGGTAAAATCAGATCCCAGGCTTCCTTTTGGGGGTGTTAAGAAATCAGGATTTGGCCGTGAACTTTCCAGTGAAGGAATCCGGGAATTTGTGAATGTTAAAACGATTTATCAAAAAAATGATACCAGAAGGGATTAACATGAAACCTGTTTCATGCTGATATTAGCCATTACCTCCTCATATTTTATTCCATTTTCTACTAAAAAACAGTTTACACCAAGACTTCTGACTTCATCAATATTTCTTTGTTCATCATCGAAGAAATACATATCCTCAAAGGCTATCCCTGTTTTTTCCTGAATATTTTTCAAATGGGCAATTTTTGATGAAGGAAACATCTCAATGGCCTTAAAATAATGGGCAATATTAAATTTATCCAGCAAGTCTTCAGCCCAGCCAGCTTCCATTGTTCTGGAAGCGATTGCTATTTTTATTCTGGAATGATACAATTCTTCCAGAATATGTATTGCATCCGGATATAACTTCATTTCGGCATGGCTTGCATCATATATTTTACCATTTCTTTGCGTATAAGGAGGTTGAGTATGATCACAAAATGTATCACCACAATTCCAAAGTGTAAAGTCCAGGTCAAAAATCACTATTTTATTTCTCATAATATTCAATTAAGCCGCAAATATAGTATTGTCAGGCTAAATCCAGCCATTAATACTATTAATAAAACATTAAGAAATATTACTGGGATTATGGAGTGATCTCCAATCAGATGATCCCGTGAACCTGAATATTTTTTAATAATACCTGCTTCAGTATAAGAATT
>CBDUPM010000125.1:0-7270 GCA_965369105.1 uncultured Bacteroidales bacterium
ACTGGCAAAATCAAAAATGATGTTCTGCGTATAGAGATTGAGGGTAAAAAAGCTTACAAATCCTGCAGTATCAATAATATCAGGAGTGATTCCCCCACCGTCATATACAATTCTTCCATTTTTGGTTTTATACTCCGATATAAGACTATCAGGTATATAACCTACACTGCCATCTTCGTTCCGGTGGGTATAATCCAGGGCCTGGATGCAACGGCCGCTTGGGATATAATACTTGGCAGTGGTCACTTTTAATTGTGCATTGTATTTTAATTTCCGTGAAGTTTGTACCAATCCTTTTCCGAAGGTCCGCTGACCCAGGATTACAGCCCGGTCCAGATCCTGCAGTGCGCCGGCAACAATTTCAGATGCTGAGGCCGAACCACGGTTTACAATTACCACAATGGGTATTTCTGTATCCAGCGGTTCCTGAGTGGTGTTATAACTCTGATCCCATTCTTTTACTTTCCCCTTTGTGCTTGCTATCAGTTCACCCTGTGGAACAAATAAATTACAAACTCTCACAGCTTCTATCAATAATCCGCCGGGATTACCCCTTAAATCCAGGATTAATTTCTCAATTTTTTCTTCTTCTTTTAGTTTCTTAAAGGCCTCTTTTACCTCTTCACCGGCACCAAAGGCAAAATTTGAAAGCCTTATATACCCTGTATTCTCATCAACCAGCCCACTATAACTGACATTATTAATTTTAATCTGTTCCCGGGTCAGCTTTATTTTTTGTGTTTTATTCTGACCGGTTTTTTGAATTTCAATAAGCACTTCTGTTCCGGGTGTTCCTTTGAGTCTTTCACTAATACTGGATAAATCTTTTCCTTTGGTTTGAACCCCATCTACAGAAATAATCATATCTCCTGCCTGCAATCCCGCTTTAGCTGACGGAGAACCCTCATAAGGCTCAGCAATAATCACTTTTCCGTCAATCTGCCTTATTATAGAACCGATTCCCCCATATTTTTGGGTTGTCATAAAGTTGAAATCATCCATGTCCGATTCCGGGATATAAACCGTATAGGGATCCAGTGATTTTAGCATGGAATTAATACCGGTTTCAATTAACTCTTCCGGATTGGTTTCATCTACATAAAACAGGTTTAACTCCCGGAACAGGGAATAAAAAACATCCAGGTTTTTAATGATTTGGAAATCTTTATCATCAGATTTAATAAAACCGAATGAAAGGGTGATTACTAATACTGCAGAAAAGATAATCAGGTATTTTTTTGTGGAAATTTTCATAGCCTTTGAATTTGAACCACAAAAATAAGTATAATTCGTATAAGGATAGGATTTTTAGCTTTTATTAACTATTTCCCGAAATGAAACCCTCATGAAAACCATCGTCAAAAACTGAACTTATATCTTAAAAAGCCAAAAACCAGATTTGAACGCCCTGTTTCACCGGTCGACACATCGGGGAACTCTCCGCTGAATACCTGGCTGATTAAACTCAGTTCAGCATTATCTTTTAAAGAATAGGCAAGACCCGGCCCGGCGTAATATCCCTTTAAATCAGGAAAATACATTCCGGATAAACGGATGTTCCACAAAGGAGTTAAAGGGTAGCTAAGCTGGACGAAAAAATTCCATTCACTAAAACTGATTTTTTTAACGGTTAAGGGGCCGGAATAGAATTCCAGAAAATTCTGAATATTGAAGTTCTCCGGAAGAATGCTGTACATTATTTCTGTTTGAATGTAAAAGGAGTTTTCAAAAGTATAATCAGCTGATACGGATGCAAATAATGCTCCGGTAGTATCTTTAAAGTTATCCATGGGATGAAAATAACTGGCCTCTCCTCTGAACCCGGCACCTTTTATATCTCCCGACCATCCGAACCCTGCCACATAATCTTCTTCATCCAAAATCCCAGCTAGAAATTGAAAATCATAGCCCCATTGGTTGAATTTATAATAAGCAGCCAGGGTAATTTTGTCCAATTGATTCCATTTTGCCGCCAGCTCAACCGATGAAGAATAATTCGGATAAAACTGTAACCGAATGGCATCGCTTCCGGGTTTCTCCACATAATCAAAATCAAAGAAATTCTGCACATTAAAAATGTCATTTGGATTCCATGCAAAATTTTGACCCCAGTTTATTCTCTGTCTTCCAATACTTACAACCAGCTTATCAAGGGTATATTGAAAATAGAACCGGTCTATTGCCGTATTTAAGACGGAGGAATGATTTTCAAAAAGATTCCATGATAAATCCAGGAAATTGTTATCATCTTCAAAACCGGAAACATAGTCCGGGTTAGCCTGAATGCTTTGCCCATACATAAAACGGTTTCGAAACTGGAGGGTTCCGCTGAAGCTGGAATTAGGATACCAGAACAGATTTATACGGTTATGAAATAAATTATCCGACACCCAATTATTATCTTCACCATAGGAGATAAGGGATTGCATATTGGACAAATAACCCCGGGCTTCCCACTTTGGAATTTCCTGCGAATATCCATGCGATACAGTTAAATAAATAATCAGGATGGTCGTAATTAAGGTCTTCATTTATAACGAAATAAATATTTAATTTTAAATTTATTGCTTCCTGAAAATTCCAACAGCCTTACTTTCTTTCATCAGAGATTATTTTACCATCTTCGAGGGTAATCACTCTTCTTGCCTTGTTCACTACTCTCTGATCATGAGTGGAAAAAATAAATGTAATTTGTTCGTCTCTGTTTAATTTCTCCATTATATCCAGCAGGTTTTCTGTTGACTTCGAATCGAGATTTGCCGTAGGTTCATCAGCCAGAACAAACTTGGGTTTAGAAGCAAGGGCCCGGGCTACGGCTACCCTTTGTTGTTGTCCTCCTGATAATTTGCCGGGCCGGCTGTTAATCCGGTCAGCCAATCCTACGGCCTCCAATAATTCCATTGTTCTTGCATCTCTTTCCTTTTTGGATTTCCCTTGCAGATGCATGATAAATTCCACATTTTCCCCGGCAGTTAAAACGGGGATAAGATTATAGGCCTGAAACACAAAACCAATGTTTTTCATCCTGAAATCTATGAGTTTAGAGGGTTTTAAAGTATCAAGCCGGGCACCCTCAATTTCAATTTTTCCGGATGAAGGTGCATCTAAACCACCAATCATATTTAACAGGGTGGTTTTTCCTGATCCGGAAGGACCAACGATTGCTGCAAATTCACCCTTTTCAAAATCTAAATCCACTCCATTAACAGCTTTTACCTCTATTTCTGTTTCATTATAGATTTTGTGCAGATCTTTTATTTCTATGATTTTCATTTCTACAGATTTTATTTTATGTTTTTTTGTCAGTTTATCTACTTATTCAGAGGGAAGCTGATGGTTCTCAAATCCCACACCCGCCAGTTTTTGTCATGATACCATCCATAGCCTAATTATCCGTACGGATTGCATCTGCCGGATTTAATTTTAAAGCCTTAAAAGCGGGATATACAGAGGCGATCATTCCGGTTAATATTACCAGTATGGTAATAATAATAATCATTTCAGAGAATAATTCCGGAAATACCACGGCATCATATCCTATAGCTGACAAGCCTTCTTTATATAATCCGGATAAATCAATTCCTTTTTCATTGTAATATGCCGAAACAAGGGATCCTATCAGAATTCCCGCCACACCACCTGTCAGACAGAGAAAAACAGTTTCAAGCATGATCATTTTAAAAACTCTTATTTTATTCATTCCAACCGCCATCAACATCCCAAGTTCCTTAATTCTTTCCAGTACCACCATTAACATGGTATTTACAATTCCAAATCCCAGTGCAAGGAGTATAATTATTATAAAAATGTACATATAGTAGTCCATGGATTCTGTCAAATACCCCAGCTCCGGAAGAATTTCAAACCATTCCATGATATTTAATTCAGGAAATAAAATTTTTAGATTTTGAGCGATGGAAGTGGACAATTCTTCATCAGAGACATAAACAGCAATTTCATGGGCCACATTTTGAGGAAGTTTAGTAATTTCTCTTAAATCAGAGATTTTTACAAATGCGGTACCTTCATCAAAAGGGCCTGATGCAGTTTGAAATATCCCCCCAACCCTGAATTGATAGTAAATGGGCGTGTCATTTACATCCAACAGCCCGGCCACTATTTTTGATCCGATTTTTACATCCAGTTTTTCGGCAAGTTTATTACCTATTACGATAGGGCGGCCTCTTTTTAATGGTTCAAGGTAGTTCCCTTCAATCAATTTATTCTTAATATTGGTTACCTCTGCTTCTCTTACAGGATCTACTCCCACCAGTTTTATGCCCCCGCCTTTTTCTGCAGAGCTGATAATGGTATTCACAATTATTCTTTGAGTAGAAGCTATAACATTTTCCTGATTATCAATGGTTTCGAGTATTTCAAAACTTTGAGTAAAATAATGCTCGATGTCGTTAACATCAATGAAATCCTGAGTGTGAATCTGGATATGAGAAGTTTCTGTCTTTATTGCTGAATTTAATCTTTGATTTGTCAGGCCCTTCATAAACGCAAGGGTAAACAAGCCGGCAAACACACCCAGACTAACCGCAATAATTACGATACTGCTTCTCATTTTGTTTCTCCAGACATTCCTCCATGAAATTGACCAGATCATAGCTCTTATTTTTATTCGTTAATAATTTATTCTTATCATTTCTTAATCCCTGAGATTCTTAATTACATTTATTCTTGAGGTGCTGATTAATGGATAGAGGGAAATCACCAGGGTCATTATAAATACTACCAGCATTTGGCTCAAAAAAACTTTTGGAGGAGCAGCAAATACCAGCAGGGGTTCAATACCCATATCTATCATCGCTTTTGCTGCCTCACCCGTTATCCGAATAGGATTATGAATGATATAAAAGATGATGGGAATGCTGGCCAGGATACCGGAGATTACACCAAGCACCCCCATATACATGGTTTCCAAAAACAAGATTATAGCAAGCTTGTGTTTTTGCATTCCTACCGCCACCATCAGGCCCAGTTCCTTCCTTCTTTCTGCAATCATCATCATGATGGTTCCAAGTATTCCAAAAGCAATGATCATATATAAGATGGCCTTCATGATAACGCCACCGGAACGGTCACTTTCTATCATCTGGACCAGTTCGGGCTGCATTTCATCCCATGTCATCACGGTGTAAGGAGATTTTATGGATTCGTTCAGGAGGGACATTACAGGATCGACCCGGGAATAGTCTTCTACCATCAGACTCAGGGAAGTCAACCTTCCTTCACAGGAATAATAGCTTTGAGCAGAAGCAAGCTCCAGGTAGGCATATCTCTTGTTAAGCTCAGGATTTGGAAAATTCAAAATACCCCGAATGATAAATGTTTCCGCAACGGTATTTCCATAAAAACCCTGCCCTAGCAACGCAAGGGTATCATTTAACTGAACCCCCAGGTTTTCAGCCAGTTTAGAGGCCAGTAAAATACCACTCCCGTCGCCATTGAAATATTTGCCCTTTTCTATCCAATGGCTTAAATTGGTAAGTTTATCTTCTTTCACAGGATCTACACCTATTATGAGAGCGGGTTGGGTAATATCTTTTGAAGAAGCAAGAGCAAATGATTCCAGCCTGGGTACATAGCTGCTAATTCCTTCAACGGATTCAATAATTTCGTACAATTCATTATTTTCTTCAAATGAATAATAAAGGGTTTTATTTTCCCAGAAATCTTCTTCCTGGATTTGAATATATCCGGAATAGAATTTAACCACATTGTCAATCATATTCTTATAAGATCCTTCCTGCATGCCGGTCATTACGGTTGCCAGGAGAACTCCAAAAAAGATCGAAGCAACGGTAATCAGGGTTCTTCTTTTATTTCGCCACAGATTTCTCCAGGCCATGATATAATTTTTCATAATAAAATATATTTCTCCGTATTCTCTTTGCCTCAAAAGTGCTTTTTACCTGATTCTCTTCATATTTTGAATGGAAAAGAATGAATCTTCAATCTCAATATTGAACTGGATATTCTCGAATTCCATTACCGTAAAATGATCCTCTTTTTCAACCGGGGTAATGGTAAATTTTGTTGGAATAGTCCGGTCACCAACATTTTTAATATTACTCAGGGTTTCTGTGTTCACAAGGAATTCATCCTCATCATAATATTCATTTTTTAAGGTGATGTATTCGTTTTTTGTAATCCAGGTATATATTTTACCCCAAACGACCGGGGCATCTTCATGGGGTATTAATTCAATTTTATAGCATTCATAACCCTCCAGCTCTTCTTCCCCCACTATTTTATGATCATAATCTTTAATTATGGAAGACTCATTTACAAGATCGTCATTGGTCATGTCAGAACCCATCCAGGATTGCATCATCATGGAAGGAGGAATTTTAATGGTCCGGCTAATGGAAGGCAGCCAATTCCACATTTCTTTTTCCCGCTTCAAAAAAACCTGCCCCTTTTCTTTTACCGGCTCAGTAATGTAGATCAGCGAATAATCTGATCCCTTTGACCAGGACTTCATGGCCAGTGTTCTTTCCCATTTGGGTCTGTGAATCAGCATTCTTATCTCTGCATAATTCGACTGTCCCTGCAAAAGATCATCAGCCTTTTTTATAATATCTATCGCTGAAGGCGTTTGGCCCAGCGCCCCAATGAAAATAAAGAAAGGGGTAATGGCCAGAATTATTTTTTTCATCATCCGTTTGATTTTATTGATTATTCGGTGAACAATATTTTTCGATCAGTTTTTTCTTTACAGCTTCTATGGGATAATTTTCCCGGTTAAATACATAATTGATAAAAATCCCATCCAGCAAACTCCCAAGAATGATGGCCTCAGCTTCAGGGTCATCAACACCCTTTTCCCTGAAATAATCCGCCAGCATTCCGGTCAGCTGGATATAGGTATCGGCAAATTTTCCTTTGATGATGGAAAATACATCTGCCTGTGGCAGCAATGAAAAATAAAGGCTCCAGAACCTGGGATGAACTTCCAGCATTCTAAAACTTTCATGGATCATTCCCTCCAGCTCATCAGGTGAAATTTCCCCATCCTGGTTGGGGTCTATCATATTCATAATTTGATCCAGGCCATGATTTATTATTTCATTCAGCAGATTTTCCTTGCTGTCATAATAATTGTATAAAAGTCCTTTGGAAATCCCGGCTTTCTCTGCTATCATACTTATAGAAGTATTGTGATATCCTTTTGTAGCAAATAATTCCAGGGCGGTTTCCTGAATCAGAGCTTTTCTTGATTCCCTGATTTCTTCAAATTGTTTTTCGGTTCGCGGTGACA
>CBDUPM010000126.1:0-7244 GCA_965369105.1 uncultured Bacteroidales bacterium
ATGTGGTGATGGCAGCCGATTGTGTAGCCTTTTCACTGGGTAATTTTCATCAGAAATACCTCAAAGGAAAAAGTCTGGCCATTGCCTGTCCGAAACTGGATGACGGACAAGAAATTTATATTGAAAAAATCAGGGCGATGATTGATGATGCAAAAATCAATACCCTTCATCTGATGATTATGCAGGTTCCATGTTGCGGCGGATTAAGGCGAATCGTAGAAATGGCCTTACAACAAACCAATCGTAAGGTTCCTGTTAAACAGACAGTTGTTGGGATTCAGGGAGAGATTTTGAGTGAAGACTGGATTTAGTGTAGTAAGTCCACTGTCCACTGTCCACCGTCGACCGTTGACCGTCGACCGTCGACCGTTGACAATAAACCAAATTATTAATTTATTATAAAAAAAGATTAGAAATTATGAGCATGTTTTGTTTTCAGTGTCAGGAAGCAGCGAAGGGCACTGGATGTACGATTAAGGGAGTTTGTGGAAAGACTGATGAAGTTTCCAATTTACAGGATTTATTAATTTATGTTACAAAGGGTGTAGGATACCTGGCTGATAAAGCCAAAACTGCAAATATTGATACAAGTGTGGCCGATAAATATGCTTTTGAAGCTTTGTTTATGACCATAACCAATGCGAATTTTGATGATGAAAAAATAGCAAAAAAAATAATTGAAGCTGCCTCAATCAGAAAAAATCTGAGAATGGAATTAGAAGCAGCTGATGTTCTTCCTCACAATCTACCCGATTGTGTTATCTGGGAATCGAAGGACAGAACAGAAATGGATAGAAAATCAAAATTAATAGGAGTTTTATCTATTAAGGATGAAGACATACGTTCATTAAAAGAATTATTAACCATAGGTTTAAAAGGGATGGCTGCCTATGCGGAGCACGCCTTTAATCTTGGACATGAAAACCAGGAAGTTTATACATTCATACACAAGGCACTATCCGCTACTGTAAATCATGAATTACAGGTTCCTGAATTGGTTGAACTGGTTCTTGAATGCGGAAAATATGGTGTTGAGGTTATGGCGCTTCTCGATAAAGCTAATACGGAATCATATGGCAGCCCTGAAATTACCAGAGTAAATATTGGTGTGAGACAAAATCCCGGAATTCTTATTAGTGGTCACGACCTGAAAGACATGGAGGAACTTCTTAAACAGACAGAAGGAACCGGAGTTGATGTTTATACGCACAGCGAAATGTTACCTGCAAATTATTATCCTGCATTTAAAAAATATTCTCACTTTGTAGGAAATTACGGAAATGCATGGTGGAAACAAAAAGAAGAATTTGAAAGTTTTAACGGGCCTGTTCTTTTAACAACCAACTGCCTGGTTCCACCAAAAGAGTCATATAAGGAACGGGTTTATACTACAGGTCAGGCTGGTTTTGTGGGTGTTCACCATATTGAAGACAGGAATACCGGAGAAACGAAGGATTTTTCAATAATTATAGAACATGCGAAAAGATGTTCAGCACCCATTGAAATTGAAAATGGTGAAATTACCGGTGGGTTTGCACATAACCAGGTGATGCAACTGTCTGACAAAATTGTTGACGCTGTTAAAAGCGGTGCTATTCGTAAATTTGTAGTAATGGCAGGTTGTGATGGTAGAATGAAAAGCAGAGATTACTATACTGAGTTTGCAAAGGAAATGCCAAAAGATACTGTGATACTTACGGCAGGATGTGCAAAATACCGTTATAATAAACTAAATCTAGGAGATATAGGTGGAATTCCAAGAATGCTGGACGCCGGGCAATGTAACGATTCCTATTCCCTGGCAGTAATTGCTCTGAAATTGAAAGAAATTTTTGAATTAAATGATATTAACGAATTACCAATTGCATATAATATTGCATGGTACGAGCAAAAGGCAGTTATTGTATTGCTAGCCTTATTATCCCTGGGGGTAAAAAATATACATCTGGGGCCAAGTTTGCCTGCATTTCTTTCACCAAATGTAGCAAAAGTTTTGACCGAGAATTTTGGTATTGCTGGTATCACTGATGTAGATGAGGATATGAGAATTCTTATAGGTGATGTAGTTGAAAAATAGAAGGAATATTAAAGAGTGACAGTCCACGGTCCACGGTCTACAGTCCACGGTCGAAATCCGACCTCTAACTGTTGACTGTTGACTGTCGACGGTCGACAAACATATAAAATTATATACATTATGAGTAATACATTTAACACAGCTGAAACTTATAATCTGAAGGAAAGCGTAGAATATGCTTCCGGTTCAATAGTAAGTAAAATTGTTTCTAAAAATGATTCAGGAAACCTGACACTTTTTGCCTTTGATAAAGCTCAGTCATTAAGCAAGCATACTGCTCCCTTTGATGCCTTTATCCAGGTACTGGATGGAAATGCCCGCATCTTTATTGATGATAAACCTCATGATTTGACCGAGGGTGAATGTATCATTATGCCAGCAAATATTCCTCATGCTGTTGAGGCAACAGAAAAGTTTAAGATGCTATTGGTGATGATAAAAGGATAATATACCAGGCTATGATTCAAAATAAAATTTGGCCGTTATTTATTTAAGCATTAAAAGGGCCGCTTTTTTTTAAAGGAAAGTAAGACAACAGATATTATAAACTATATTGGAAAAGAAAGCTTGATTTTGAAGGCATGAATAGCCTTGTTATTAAACAGAAAACTTATTCAAGTTTACATAAAACATTTATGTATATTTCCATTTTTGAAGTCCTGGAAACGAAAAATATGATCTATGATAATTAACAGATTCAGAAAGTTTGAACCCCCTACGGGTTGGAAGCTTCCCGTTATTTTAATTCTGGCAATATTTTCTGGTTTGGCTTTTTTTATTTTTTATATTTCCAATGCACCCTCTTATCTCTCTGATAAGCCCGAAACCTGCGTGAATTGTCATATCATGGCACCACAATATGCAACCTGGAATCATAGTTCCCACCGGGAACATGCTCATTGCAACGATTGTCATGTTCCACATAATAATGTGGCCAATAAATACTATTTCAAGGCTAAGGATGGATTAAGGCATGCTACTGTATTTACTTTGAGAAATGAACCCCAGGTGATATTTATTAAGGAAGAAGGGATGGGGGTAGTGCAGGACAATTGCGTTCGATGTCATTCCAATTTGATAACCGATTCGAAATTACTGGGAAGAACAATTGAATATCATCAACACCGGACAGACAAAAAATGCTGGGATTGTCACAGAGAAGTTCCCCATGGCAGGGTAAACAGTCTTTCAAGCACACCCTATGCCAAGGTTCCGGTTCCGGAGAGTCCGGTTCCGGATTGGTTAAAAGAATTAACAAACTAAAAATAACAAAATGAAAAGTATTCGTCAGCAGGTAAATGAAAAACCATGGTTTGCATGGACATTATTTATTGTTACCGTAGGAGTAGTATTTATTCTTGGTTTACTTGCCTCTTCCATTGTGGAGAGAAGGTCAGAGGCAATATTCGCTTATTCACCCCAGGTTCAGCATTCTCAGTTTGAACCCAGAAATGAAGTCTGGGGGAAAAATTTCCCCAGAGAATACCAGTCTTATCTGTCGACAAGCGATACGATGTTCCGGACCAAATATAATGGTTCAGCCACTATCGACATGCTGGAAATTGATCCGAGGCTTGTTGTTCTGTGGGCAGGTTATGGTTTTTCGAAATCCTATAATCAGGGGAGAGGCCATTATTATGCGGTAAAAGACGTTCAGAATTCTTTGAGAACAGGCGCTCCCATGAACGGGGAAAAGAGTCCGATGCCAAACACCTGCTGGGCTTGTAAGAGTCCGGATGTTCCACGATTGATGAACCAGTTGATCGAAGAAAAAGGAGATTTTCAATCCGGGGTTGCCGAGTTCTATAAAGGAACATGGGAAACGAAAGGACATGAAATTGTTAATTCTATTGGATGTGCTGACTGCCATGATGCTGAAACTATGAATCTTCATATTTCACGGCCTGCCCTGATCGAAGCATTCAACCGGATGGGTAAAGACATCACCAAAGCCTCTCACCAGGAAATGCGTTCCCTTGTTTGTGCACAGTGTCATGTGGAATATTATTTCAATAAAGAAATTGTGGAAGGAGTACCATACCTTACGTTCCCCTGGGATAATGGATTTTCAGCAGAAGATATGGAAGAGTATTATGATGAAATAGAGTTTTCCGACTGGACACATAAGATAAGTAAGGCTCCAATGTTAAAGGCTCAGCATCCGGGTTATGAAACTTTCATGACAGGAATTCATGCAGAAAGAGGGGTTGCCTGTGCCGATTGTCATATGCCATACAAAAGTGAAGGAGGAGTAAAATTCACTGATCACCATGTACAAAGTCCTTTGAACAACGTAGCCAATTCATGCCAGGTTTGTCACAGGGAAGAAACTACACAACTGATAAAAGATGTGTATGTAAGACAGGATGCCATTATTGAAAACAGGGATAAACTGGAAGAATTACTGGTTCGTGCTCATGTGGAGGCAGGTAAAGCCTGGGAGCTGGGAGCAAAGGATGCAGAGATGAAGGACATCCTGATGGATATTCGTCATGCCCAGTGGCGATGGGATTATGCTGCTGCGAGCCATGGAGGATCTTTTCATGCTCCTTTGGAAATCGGGAGAGTAATCTCAACAGGCATTAATATTGCACAGGAAGGAAGGATCAAACTTGCACGCCTGTTATCAGATTTGGGTATGAATGAAGAAATCCCCTATCCCGATATTTCAACCAAAGCAAAAGCACAGGAATTTATAGGCCTGGATGCGGCAAAATTAAGGCAGGACAAAAAGCAATTTTTGGAGACTGTAATTCCGGAATGGGAAAAGAAGGCAGAGGAAAGAGAAAAAAGCTATAAAGTAAAATCTCTCTTTGAATAGTCTTCCTGAAAATCTATGATATAAAAATTGAAAATATGAAAATCATAATAAAAATTGGTTTTATAGGACTATTGTGTCACTTTGGAACAGGAATTTTGAATGCACAGTTTGAGTTCACAGGTGAATTCAGACCCAGGACCGAATATTCACATGGATACAGTCAATTGGCTGGACCCGGTCAGGACGCTTCTTTATTTACCAGTCAAAGAACCCGACTTAATTTTGATTACAAATCAGATAAACTTCAAACCAGGCTGGTACTCCAGGATGTACGCATATGGGGGAGTCAGCCACAGCTGGTGTCAAACCAGGATTTTGCAACCTCCATACATGAGGCATGGTTTGAATATAAATTTCTTGAAAGTCTCTCGTTAAGAGCCGGACGGCAGGAATTGGCTTATGATGATCACCGGATATTTGGAAACGTTGGATGGGCCCAGCAATCGCGTTCTCATGACCTTTTTCTGTTAAAATTTGAGAAAGGGTTGAAAATTCATGCGGGTTTAGCATATAATGAAAACACAAACAGGACCAACAATTTCTATGAAGGTCCCGATGCATATAAGACTATGCAGTTTACCTGGATCAATCACACCATCAATAATTTCAGTTTTAGTTTACTATTTCTGAATAATGGAATTGCATATACGAAAGACACTACAGCAACCGGCGGGCTGGCCGAACAGGGGATTAGTTATAGTCAGACATTTGGTCCGGTTATTTCGTATAAACCCGGGAAGCTGCAATTAAAAACATCATTTTTCCTTCAAACAGGAAAAGACGGATCACAAAAGGATTTAAATGCCTATTATGCAAACCTGGAGGTATCCTATAAGATAAGTGAAAAACTTTCTTCCGGAATTGGATATGAAATTTTATCCGGAACCCCTTTTGATGAAACCGGTCAAAATAATTCCTTTACACCCCTGTATGGAACCAATCATAAATTCAATGGTTTTATGGATTATTTTTATGTTGGGAACCATATTAATAATGTCGGACTGAACGATTTATACGGAAAATTAAATTATACAAAGGGAAAATTCAACTGCAGCTCAGTACTACATGTCTTTACCACAAGTAATGAGATACAGGCGGGTTCAGATCCATACCTTGGAACCGAGCTGGATTTGTCGGCAGGATATAAGTTTATGGAAAATGTAAATCTGAATATAGGTTATTCTCAGATGTTTGGAGGAGATTCCATGGTATTGTTAAAGGGGGGAGATACATCGGAAATCAGTAATTGGTTTTATTTAATGTTAACGGTAAAACCAAAATTCCTGGGGGTTGAGTAATATTCAGAGTTTATTTCCGCGACTTTTATCCTGAAAATATCCCAAAGGGATTTCATTTTGGGATTTTCAAAATAAGAACAAAAAAATGATTAAAGCAGTTTACAGGCTCCCCATTGGCGTTTTCCTGTTTATAGTTTTATTATTAAGTATTGTCCAGTTAAAAATGGAAAATCCAATAATAATTCTTGAACGGTTTTTTGAGAATGGAGGGTGGCTGGAGATATTCATCATAGCATTATACGGGGCTTTTATAAGCTATAAAATGCAGGATCCGAAACAATCTGCAAAATGGAGAATGATTTCATGGACCATTTTCACCATCGTTTTCTTTTCCCAGCTATTCTTAGGCATTATTGGATTTGAGAAGTTTTTAATGACCGGTAAACTTCATCTTCCCATCCCCATGATGATTGTCAGCGGACCGCTTTACCGGGGGCAGTTATCAGTGATGACGATCTTATTTCTCAGTACGATTATCCTTACAGGACCGGCATGGTGCAGTCAGTTATGTTATTTAGGTGCACTGGATAATATTGCTGCCTCAAAGAGAAAACCAGCAAAAGCTGCAATAAAGAACCGCACTGCCATCAAATTCAGCATACTTTTTATTGTGATTCTGGTTACAATAATCCTGAGGTGGTTTAAGCTTCCTCTATTGATCTCCACACTGATTGCAGGAAGTTTTGGTATACTTGGCCTTCTTGTGATCCTGTTCTATTCTTCCGGGAAGGGTAAAATGATCCATTGTCTTACCTGGTGCCCGATTGGAACGATTGTAAATTACACCCGCTTTATCAATCCATTCCGGATGTATATTGACCAAAATTCCTGTACACTTTGCAATATCTGCACATCCCATTGCAATTATGATGCTCTGAACAGGCACAACATTGAAGCCGGTAAACCAGATATTACATGCACACTGTGCGGAGATTGTTTAAATAGTTGTCATGCCGGTTCCATTAAATACAAATTTTTCAGAATGGAGCCGGAATCTGCCAGGCGTTTATATTTATTTCTGACTATTTCATTGCACGCGGTTTTTTTG
>CBDUPM010000127.1:0-7234 GCA_965369105.1 uncultured Bacteroidales bacterium
AATCCGATAGCGGTTATTGTAAGCATTATACCCAGTGCTTTATCAGAAGAGGCTGCATCCTGGATTGTCATGCTGAAAGCCTCATTGTTTTTAGCAAGAATAATTACGGGATACAATTCAATGGCTACAAGGATCAGCATGAAACTTATGGACAGAGCTGAAAAAATAAAGGAGTGAACATACTTACCTTTACTGGCAAGCCTTGGCACATTTGCAATACTTAAAAATGCCAGAAGAGGAACTACAAACAACAGGGGTTGTTCAAAAAACCGGTCGGTAAGATGCGGATAGGATGTAACAGAAATGATGGTAACGATGGTAAACAAGGCGACAAATACCAGAATGGACCTTTTTAATAAACGTGCAATCTGATTAAACAGCTTGTCTTCCGTTTTCATTGTAAGGTAGATTGCGCCATGAACCATAAAAAGGGCCAGTGTTGTTAAACCGACTAACAGGGCGTAGGGATTTAAAAATTCCAGCCATTGTCCGGTAAAAACAAAATTTTCGTTCATCGTTATTCCAATTAGCACATTGCCCAGGACAACACCCAGAAGAAGGGCCAGTGCCGCGCTGGATACACTGTAAGTAATATCCCATAAATTTCGCCACCATTTCATTTTCTCCTTTCCACGGAATTCGATAGAAACGGCCCGAAAAATCAGGAATCCCAGAAATAATATAAATGGGATATACATAGCCGAAAACAGGGTAGCATAAGCTTCCGGAAATCCGGCAAAAAGAGCCCCGCCTCCAATTACAAGCCATACCTCGTTGCCATCCCAAACGGGTCCTACTGCATTCAGTGCAACACGCCGGTCTTCATCATCCTTAAAGAAAAGGTGCCAGGCACCTGCACCCAGGTCAAAGCCATCCAGTATTGCATACCCCGAAAAAAGACCGCCAACAATTAAAAACCACCAGGTTGAATATTCTATGCCTAAAAATTCCATGGGATCAGAAGTTTATTGATTTACTATTTTCAAATTGTGTCGCTATATCTTTTAACTTTAACCGGTCTTCCACATCACTCTCGTCATATGGGCCTTTCTTTATCTTCCGGTCGAGCAAATAAATAAATAAGACAAACAGAAGTGCGTATATAAAGGTGAAAAATATCAGGGAAAACATGACCTGACTGCTGTTTACAGCTTCTGAGAGCGCATCGGAGGTTCTCAGGAGCCCGTATACCACCCAGGGTTGCCGGCCCATTTCAGCAGCAAACCAGCCAAACTGGTTTGACAATTGGGGCAAAAGTACCGCCCCTACAAGAACCATAAGATACCAGCGGTGATGGAATATTTTTCCGCGCCACCATTGCACGGTACCAAAGAGGGTAATGGCAATCAGCAGCAAACCAATGGCAACCATTAAATGATAAAACTGAAATACTGCATTTACTGCACCGGGCTGCTCATCTTCAGGAAATGCATCAAGACCCTTGATGGGTGTTTCAAAATCCCAGTCAATTAAAAAGCTCAGTCCACCGGGTATTTTTATTCCAGTCACCTCTTTTTTATCCTTATTTACCCATCCCATTATATATAAATCACCCGGGGCTTCTTCTGCGAAATGACCCTCAAAGGCAGCCAGCTTGGCGGGCTGATTTTCAGCAACCCCATCCGCACTGCTATGACCTGAGATAAGTTGTCCGACGGATGCCAGGGTGGCAACCATAAGACCAATCTTTAAGGCCTTTTGAGAAAGATCTACATACCGGTCTTTAAGTAAATACCATGCATGAACACTAATTACCAGGAATGCCCCGGCAATAAATGCGCCAAGCCAGACATGGATCAGCCGGTCTACAGAGGAAGGATTAAAAACCATGGCCCAGAAATCGGTTATTTCAGCACGGGTATTTCCGGCTTCTCCAACCACATGGAAACCGGCAGGAGTTTGTTGCCAGCTGTTTGCAACCACTATCCATACCGCCGAAAACATGGATCCAAACCAGACCCCTATGGTTGAAATAAAGTGTACTTTTTTACTTACGCGGTTCCAGCCAAACAGAAGGATTCCCAGAAAGCCGCTTTCTAAAGCAAAGGCAAAGATACCCTCAGCGGCAAGGGCGCTGCCAAATACATCGCCTACAAAGCGGGAATATACCGCCCAGTTCGTTCCGAATTCAAATTCCATGACAATTCCGGTTGCCACCCCAATACCAAAGGTAAGGGCAAAAATCCGGGTCCAGAACCTTGCCATGGTTTCATAAATTTTATTGTCAGTCCGCAGATACAGACCTTCCATAATCACCATTATCAGCCCAAGACCAATAGTAATAGGAGGATAGATGTAATGAAAACCTATGGTAAAGGCAAATTGTATTCGTGAAAGTATTTCAACATCCATAACAGGAAATTATTTGTGATAGTTTTGAGTTAAAATTATTTTTCAAAAATCTCAGATTTGTAATATTGCCGGTAATTGCCGGATTTAAATTTAATTAAAATTTGGTTTTACTCATATAATTTTAAAAAAAACTTACCCAATAATAATTAACCTTCCACTCTATTGAATTAATATCTTACTGTACATTTGCCCTTTATCCGTTTTCACAGAAATAAGGTAAATTCCCTCTGGTGAGGAAGAAATATCTATCCGGTATTCCTTTTGACCCGGAAAAATATATTGTTCCAATACCTTTGTGCCAAGAGAATTATAAATGGAAAGCAGGGATTTAGTATGGAATTCATCTCTTATACTTATATTAAAAATTCCATCTCCCGGGTTTGGATACACATCCAGACCTTCACTCCACCGGAAATCGTTTAGCCCGGTACTTTTGGTATCATCCAGATTTGAAAGGGAATGAACAAAGGGCCCCCTGCTGGCTTTCTTTGTTTCATCAAACTGAATCACCTGTGGAAGTTTTATTCCTATCTGGTAGTATACTTTGGAACCGGGTGGATTCAGGTCAGTGTACTGGGTTTTTGAAGGATCATACGCAATGGAGTCGATTATAACAAATGATGTCGAGTCGGTTCCCCTGAAAATATAATACCAGTTAACCGGAATCCCTTCATAATGTTCCCAGATCAAATTGACTTCACCAGAAGTTCCCTTGTTGGCTGTTAAATGCATGGTTTTATGAGAAGCGCTGTAAAAGGACTCATTTGAACAGGTATCTTCCGTTGTGATGACATAGCGGTCGGATTGTTGTCTGGGCCTTGAAGTGACATCACTGAAGATGGTCAAATCACCAAAACTTACACTTCCCAGATACAAATTCTGAGGGCTCTGGACTTTATATATATTATAACTTGATGTCCCTTTGTCTTTTGTGGGTTTCCATACCACCAGATTTCGCTGGTCTTCAATATCAAATGTAACCAGCGCAATTTTTTCATCCCAGGGATTCTGGACTTCAACTTTAATGGAATCCTTTACAGAACAGCCATAATTGTCGGAAACATTTACGGCATAATATCCGGCCGTATCAGTTTTAATTATTGCGGTATCGTCATCAACAGCATTCCAGTCATAACTATACTCCAGCTGGAAATTATCGCTGATCAGGTCCACATCAATTTCAATCGTTTCCCCCTTACAAATAATCGGTTCTTTATCTGTTTTAAACTGAAATTCCGGAAGTTCTGTAACCTCCAATAATACACTATCCTTAGATTCGTGTTTACATAAATTTCTGACAATTGCTTTATAATATCCAGCTGCAGATACCGTTATACTGGATGAATCAGCACCTGTACTCCATTCAAACTCATATGCATCTCCTGCTTCAAAGGTGATATCATCACCATTGCATATTCTTGAAGTCAGGGGTAAATCAATTACCGGATCGTTGCAGCCTGCAGATGATGTTTTTAATATTGTCCCGTTTTCACCAACCACCCAGCCGTTATTTTCATCTATGAAAAAGATATCGTATAAATTCCTGTCGAAAGCCTGAGGAAGTATATTCCAGCTTGCTCCTCCATCAGTAGTGTGTAAAATGGTGCCTTCCAGACCGCAAATCCACCCCGTCATATTATCAATAAAGAAAATGGAAAATAAATCTACCGGTGTGTAACTGTCTAAATTATTCCAGGTGGCTCCTCCATCCACGGTATTCAAAATAGTACCCCCGGAACCGACGGCCGTTCCATTCATTGCATCCGTAAACCATACAGCATTCATAAAAGCGCCGGTAGGAGTATATTGTACGGACCAATTGATTCCCCCATCAACAGATTTTAAAATAATCCCTTGTTCCCCGGCAACCCATCCGGTATTTTCATCCACAAAATATACATCCGAATAGTGCTTACTTGTTCCAACTGATACATGATCCCAGCTGTCCCCACCATTGGTTGTACGTGCTATGATACTTCCCCCTGCGACTGTCCAGCCGGTGTTTTCATCCAGGAAAAATACAGAATTAAACCATTCCGGAGTTCCGGTATGAACCCCGGTCCAGCTCTTACCCCCATCCTCCGTTTTATATATAAATCCTCCACTGGTAGCAACCCACCCGTTATAATCATCAGAGAAGAAAATGTCGAAATGCGGCTCCACGGGATAATGATGAATTGTTGTTATGGTATCCCAGCTAATGCCCGCATTCATGGTTTTCATGATTGTCCCTTCGTCACCTGCTATCCAGCCGGTTCCGTTTTCGGTAAAGAAAACCGAATTATAATTGACAGCGCTGCCTTTATTCGACTGTTGGAAATTCCATTTATCCCGGGTTGACAGCACGGTTCCGTTTGTTCCTGCAATCCACCCGTTATTTCTGCTGTTGAAAGATATATCGTTTAAATGTTCCGTAGTTCCAGACTCCTGTTTAACCCAGTTTTTTCCGCCATCAACAGTCATAAATATATTACCCGATGTTCCGACTACCCATCCTACTTTTTCTGTAGCGAAATAAAGCTCATTAAATGCCGCATCTGTTTGTACCAGCTGTTTGTTCCAGCTCAGACCCCCGTCATCAGTATGCAATATCAATCCATTAGTTCCTGTAATCCATCCTTTTTGATCATCTATAAAAAAGATTGACCTGAAACCCTGATAATTTTCAAGGTTCAGGACTTCCCATGTATCTCCTCCATTTGTGGTTGAAAAAATAAAATCCCTGCTTACCACCCATCCTTTTCTTTTGGTAAGAAAAAATACTTTTCTGTACCATCCCGGCCAATCAGTTTCCATCCATTCCCAGCTATCACCCCCATCTATCGTCCTTAATAAAACCCATTCTCCTCCAATGTAACCTACTAAACTGTCGACAAAACAGACACTGAATAAGCGGTTCCATTCACCAAATCCCTTGTCTTCCCAGTTTAAAAAATCATTTGAGTGGAGAATGGTTCCTTCGTTACCAACCACCCAGGCATTCCGGTCATTTATTATTTGTACATCATTTATATTATGCTCCACACCTAAATTTACAGGCATTCCTGATTCTCCGAAATTGATGCCCTTATAAGCCTGACCTCCATTTCCAACTAATAATCCAGCACCCTTAGATTCAAATTCAATGGCATTGAAATGATCTGTTAAGAATGGAATTTCAACTTTAAACCATTGATTGTTGAAATTATTATCAGGGGTAAAACTTCCGAGTGATTTGGTGATTTCAGGTACCATTACATTCCATTCTGAATTATACTCATTGCTTCCGGCAGACTTTTCCCAGTTATTTTGCCCCCGTTGAATACTTGGCTTTCTTGATAATCGTGTATTTTTGGTAGCATTTGGTATACCTGCTACCTCCCAGCCCAGTCCCGGGTTTTCCAAAGGATTCCCGATCTGGTCAACAATCCGGAACTCAGAAGTTCCAAATGGCTTTACCAGAGCAATGGCATCATTCCCATCGAAAGAAGTCAGTTCCGAATTTATCATATCGACTTCCCCACCATTGGCCAGCAACAGGAGGTTGAATCCGGGATTTACAATCAGATATTTATCTTTACTCATAAGGGTGTCACTCAGAAGGACCTGAGAAGACCAGTCGCTGCCATTGGTAGTATAGATAATTGCGTATTCTGAAAGGTCAACCGTGGTATCCGACTTATTAATAATGGAAAGGGCATTATTATCCCCAATTCCATCGTAATAATCTGAAAAGAAAGGACCCGGAACAAGACCCGGATCTTCATCATTCCACCAGGCATAGAAATAGTCCTGATCTTCTGAAATGGTCAAAAATCTGTTATTTCCATATCCCGGAAATTCAGCCACATCCCAGCTTCCGTTCATTCTGAATTTAAATTCGATATTTTCTCCAATAAAAAGCTCATTGATTATCAGGTTGTAGATTCCATCATTATCAGGATCATCCATCCATAAAGTTCCATCTAAACCCCAGTTATTGAAAGTACCTGCCACATCTACCTGGTCCGTTAAAGGATTAAATACTCCCAGTTCGTGCATATAATTCATATTGACTTCCAGTTCAAAATCTTTCATGGCTGGTTCCAGATTGTCATAGAAATGTTCCACCAGATTGTTTTCAGGCAGAACAGTATAAGTTCTGTTCTTTTCGGGATATGGTAATTCAGAAGTATCCCAGGATTTATTTATCCTGAATTTATACTCTATAAGCCTGCCTACTGCAATTCCTGATACCGTAACGGAATAAATACTGTCCGTGACACCATCATCTTCGTCCGTCATGGTTGCTCCCGGATTTCCCCATCCGTTGAAGTTCCCGGCCACATCCATGAAATCAAATAAAGGGTCAAAATTTCCCAGGAAAATCTGATGTTTCATATTCACCTTAAAGCTTACGCTGGTAGTTTCAGTTGTAATGGGAATATGGAAATCTTTGCACCCGCCATCATCAAAATCTTTTCCTTGCCTTGCCCAGCCAAAACCATCATTAAAAACCGCATTTATACCTATGATGGGCTCATCTCCTGTTCCGTAAAAGGTGGAAGGATTAAAAGTAATGGAGTAACTGGTATCGCTGTCTTTATACAAATGAGGTAATGTGCCATCGTGCCCTGTCCATTCATAATGTATAAAATGGTCCCATGATTGAGGATCTTCGTTTAAAAGAACGGCTGAAGAATGCATAGCGATGGAATCGAGCCAGGCCAGATTGCCCACGCCATCCGGAACGCATGATTTACCTGGATAGAAAGTTAAAGTCAAATCACTATATCCACTTGCGTTTTCCGGAGTGATTTTAATAGCCTCAGGTAGCTGGGCGAAAGATTGAAGGGATGAAAAAATAAGGAATAAGGCAACAATAGAAAATTTAGCTGGATTTTTCATGGCTTTGTATTTTAAG